>JAZNBV010000073.1:0-50270 GCA_045587205.1 Victivallaceae bacterium | reverse complement strand
CTCGCTCTCCGCCATTTTTTTTGCCTTGATTTCAAGGCAAAAAAATATGAAGCCTGAAAAGGCTTTGCTTCATACCGCATCTGCGGTGCTTCATATTTTGCGGCAACGCCGCAAAATGCTTCATACGCCGACAGGCGTGCTTCATAAAAATGAAGCCGCGAGTAAGGATTGTGTAACTTTTATACTGCGCTTCGCTTAAACGGCGGCAGGATTTCTCCTGTTGTCAGCAGGTTTTCTCCAGCACCGCTCATAAAAACTGACAACACTTCATTGTTCTGAAACAATTTTTAATTGTATTTTCACGCAAATCGTGCTACATTATATGGATTTGGTTTGTACTCTGTTATACATCGAATAAAATTTTGCTCCTGTTACAGGATGAAACCCGGAGTTGCTGAAACGATTTTTTAAATTGCTGGATTTTTAAATGGAAAATATTGAAATTATCAAAACTCCCGATGAAGTGAATGAAAGAATTCGCGAACTCGGTGCCGAAATCGCACAGAGCTGCAGTTCAGCTCCGTTAACAATGGTCGTAGTTATGAACGGCGGTTTGTTTTTTGGTGCCAAGTTGGCCGAATCAATAAAACTGGAAGATTTTTATATTGATTCCATTGCTGCCGGAAGCTATAAACGCAATGTCAGTACAGGGGTTGTCCAGCTGCGTTCCACATTGAAACTCGATCCCGCAGGGCGCAATATTTTGATCGTTGACGAAGTGCTTGATACCGGAAGAACCCTCAAAGCCATTAAGGAAAAACTTTTGGAAATGGGAGCTTTGAATGTGAAAACCGCGGTACTTGTAGAAAAAAAACTTGACCGTCCGGATGGTGTTGAACACGCGGACTGGGCCGGTTTTTTTATGGATGACCGCTACCTTATCGGCTGCGGAATGGATTCCGAAGAAAAATATCGTCATTATCCCGGTATTGCAGTTTTGAATCAGGAGTGATGTTGTGATGCTTCCGGAAAAGGATATCTTATTTTCCGGAAGATGACAGAGCAAATAATTTTTTTATCTGAAAGGATCTTTATTTTATGAAAGCTGTTATCAGTGTTACCGGATGCGATGCCATAGGCATCATTGCCAAAGTCAGTAGTATCTGCGCCGAGTTTGATGTCAATATCGTGGATATTTCCCAAACTGTGCTGCAGGAATATTTTTCTATGATTATGGTGGTGGAAATCGACAAGATTTCGGCGCCGTTTTCCACGTTCGTTGACCGGATGAGCGAATTGGGTAAGGAAAATTCGCTGGAAATCCACACTATGCACGAAGATATTTTCAATGCAATGCACCGGATCTGAAAGGAAAATATACTATGCCTGCCAGCAAAGATATTTTTGAAACTATCAATATGATAAGAGAAGAGTGCCTGGATATACGCACTATCACTATGGGTATCTCGCTCTTTGATTGTCAGTGCGATGATGAAAAACGCCTCTGCACAAAGATTTATGATAAAATTATGTCCCACGCCGGAAATCTGGTGCAGACCGGGGCGGATATTGAAAAAGAGTATGGTATTCCTATCATCAATAAACGCGTTTCGGTTACTCCGGTGGCGTTGATGTGCGGCGGTATCTCCCGCGACGGCGCGCTCAATATTGCTCACACTCTCGACCGCGCGGCAGGGGAATTGGGAATCAACTTTATCGGTGGTTACAGTGCATTGGTGCAGAAAGGTTTTTCCAACGGCAGCCGTACACTTATTTCCGCTATTCCGGAAGCGCTTGCCACTACCGAACGGCTCTGTTCATCGGTGAATGTGGCTTCCACCAAAGCCGGTATCAATATGGATGCGGTGGCGCTGATGGGCAGGGTGATCCGGGAAACCGCCGATCTGACCAGAGATAATTCCGCTATCGGCTGCGCCAAACTGGTGGTTTTTGCCAATGTGCCTGAAGATAACCCGTTTATGGCAGGGGCATTCCACGGAATGGGCGAACCGGAAACGGTCATCAATGTCGGTGTTTCCGGTCCCGGGGTGGTGGCATCTGCCATCCGCCGCGCCGGCAGAGAGTGCAATCTTACCGAGATAGCCGAAACTATCAAACGGACCGCTTTTAAAATTACCCGTGTCGGTCAGCTGGTGGCAAAACTTGCCAGCGAAAGACTCAATGTGCCTTTCGGGATCGTTGACCTGTCGCTGGCACCCACTCCGGCGATCGGGGATTCGGTGGCATATATTCTGGAATCCATCGGACTGGAAAAATGCGGCTGCCCCGGTACGACCGCGGCGCTGGCGATGCTCAATGATGCCGTGAAAAAGGGCGGGGTGATGGCTTCCAGCCACGTCGGCGGACTTTCAGGAGCATTTATTCCGGTTTCCGAGGATGCCGGTATGATCGAAGCCGCCAGATGCGGCGCGCTTTCGCTGGAAAAACTTGAAGCAATGACTGCCGTCTGTTCGGTGGGGCTGGATATGATCGCCATTCCCGGCGATACCAGTGAAGCGGTTATTTCCGGTATTATTGCCGATGAGATCGCTATCGGTGTGGTCAATACCAAAACTACTGCGGTGCGTCTGATCCCCAGCGGCAAGGCTGGCGATATGATCTGTTTCGGCGGGTTGCTCGGCGAAGCTCCGGTGATCCCGGTTTCCCGTTACTCGCCGGAAGTTATGATCAAACGCGGCGGCCGTATTCCGGCACCGCTGCAGAGCCTTAAAAACTGATACAGCTGTTTTAAGTGATCAGCAAAGAAAACGCTCTGCACCCAATACGGATATGATGTCGGTACAGAGCAGAAGAAAAAATCTGACAGATTCTATACAGTCTATTGGTCTGTCAGATTTTTTGTTGCTTTTGTTGCTGATTTGCACTCTGCAGAAGTTAAGCAAGTACGCAGCCTTCCCAATCCGGGTCGGCAGGCAGTCCCATCCTGGCAACGATCGTCGGTGCTATATCAATAATGCAGCAGTTCCGGTCCATTGCGCCCGGAGTGATGTTTTCTCCGCGCAGGAAAAGCGGTACGGTCATATCTTCCGCTGCCTCTGTACCGTGCAAACGCTCGTGCCCGCCGTGGTCGGAAGTCAGGATCAAATCCGCATCTTCCGGTAAAAGTTCAGCTATCTTCTGTGCGCGGTCCAAACTGGTTTTGACCATTGCAATATATTCGTTGCTCATCCAGCCGTATTTGTGACCGGTTTCATCGACGGCGCAGAGGTAGAAAAATGTAAAATCCGCCAGTTCCCCGGTTTTAAGACGGTCTTCGGCGCGTTCGGTCAAAAACTGATCGGCAGCATTGTAGCCATTGAGGCGTCCGCTGATAAAATCGGCGCGGTTAAGACTCAAAGGACGGCTGATGTCGCGCAGCGGCTCCCAGTCAAAAAAGAAATCAATTTTTTTGCCGGCTCCGCTCAAAACTTCACAAAGTCCCCGGATCGGGTGCACTTGCGGCGCAAAAGTATTGGTTATGGTTCCGTGACGGCTTGGCTCCACGCTGTGAAAAATCGACATATGGCAGGGCAATGTCATCGAAGGCATTACACTGCGGCACTTGACAGTATAGCGTGATTGCTGCTGCAGATTTTTGATAAACGGGTGATCGACCACTGCCAGGGCATCAGACCTGAGCCCGTCAATGAGGATCATAAAAATTTTTTTCATTGTATGAAATCCTTTCAAAAATCAATATTCTGACGGCATACAAGCAGTCGGATCGCTGAAAAAAAGCTGTTATAAGGTAATCCAGTTTGCGGAAAAATCAATAAGTAAAACAAAAAAGTCAGATGTTTTTTGCGTAAAATCCGGTTGATTGCTGTAAAAATATCAGCAGCAGAAAATTTACCCCTGTATTGAGATATTACCGTTTTTACCGGTACAGATTTGCTGTGATGAATCCCGCCCTGCCAGAGTAAGTGTTCAGAGATGTGATTGTTTTTATCGGGATCAGAGCGTATTGAAAAACGGAAGCGGTAAAATAAATATTTTATCTCCTGCTGCTGCCGCATTGTTGTGAAATACGGCTTTTTTTACTGTTTACAGTAACTTTTTATATAAAAATGTCAAAACATCAGCTTTCTGCCTTGCAACTATTCGCAGTTGCAGTTATCTTATAGAGTAATTTGAATATTGATTTTTATGGAGAATTTGCCAATGACCGATGATTTGAAAAATAAAATTGCCGGCGCCGGGCAGGAACATCTGCTGGATTTTTACGACGGACTTTCAGCTGCTGAACAGCAGAATCTGACTGCTGAACTGGCAGCGCTGGATCTCGATCTGCTTGATGAACTGATAAAAAAATATGTGTTTCAGAAGCCGCAGTTTGATATACCGGCTGATATACAGCCTGCACCATATTATCCGCTGATCCCGCGCAACAGCAAAGAAGCTGAATATTACAGTCAAGCCGACCTTGCCGGGGAAAATGCTTTGCGTTCCGGTAAAGTTGCGGCGCTTACCGTTGCCGGTGGGCAGGGCAGCCGTCTGGGGTTTGACGGGCCTAAAGGCACTTATCCCATTGCGCCGGTGAGCGGCAAAACTCTGTTTCAGTATTTTGCTGAATCGCTGCGGAGCGCCTCGCGCAAATATTCCACGCAGATACACTGGTACATTATGACCAGTGTGATCAACGATCAGGCAACGCGCGATTTTTTCAGTCAGAACAGTTATTTCGGTTTGCCGGCTGATTCAGTACACTTTTTTACGCAGGGATTTATGCCCGCAGTAGGGTATGACGGCAAACTGCTTATGAGCAGCAAAAGTTCACTGGCGCTTTCTCCGGATGGTCACGGCGGAACACTGCTGGCGCTGCGCAAAAATAATATGCTTGAAGATATGCAGCAGCGCGGAGTGGAGTTTTTGAGCTATTTCCAGGTGGATAATCCGCTGGTGCCGGTAGTGGATAAACGATTTATCGGGCTGCACATTCTGGAAAATTCGGAAATGAGCGCCATTACCCTTAAAAAGAGCAACGCTCACGAAAAGGTGGGTAATTTCTGCATAGTCAACGATAAATTGTATGTTATTGAGTACAGCGATCTGCCTGAAGAACTGGCAAATGCTGCCGATGAAAACGGCGAACTCAAATTTATTGCCGGATCACCGGCTATCCACGTTATTTCCCGGAAATTTGTGGAAAAACTCACTGCTGGCGGGCGGCTTGATCTGGAATGGCACCGCGCGGATAAAAAAATCAAATGCATCGATAAAGCCGGCAATCCGGTCGATCCGGCGGAACCCAACGGAGTCAAACTTGAATCATTCATTTTTGATGCCCTGAAACTGGCGGAAAAAACGATGATTTTTGAAGCCGACCGCAAGGAGGAATTTGCCCCCACCAAAAATGCCGCCGGGGTGGATTCTGTGGAGAGCTGCCGCGTTATGATGATCGACCGCGATGCACGGAGACTTGAGCGCTGCGGCGTGGTTATACCCCGCAATACTGACGGCAGTGTGGCGGCAATGATCGAATTTTCACCGCTGGCAGTGTGGGATGATGAAGATTGTGCTGAATATGTCAGACGCAAAGGATTGACTGCTGTGGAACGCGGCGCAAAGCTTTATCTGGATTGAGAGATGTTTAAAATTATTGAGATATCCGGCGATACTTTACGCCTGGATGCAAAAGATGTCAACCGGATGGTGTCAAGCGCCTGCCGCCGCGCCGGAGTTTATGTTGAAGGTGTGGCGGTATTGCCGGATAAGGTTATGCTGGTCTGCGGCGATAATGAACAGAGCAGGATTTTTGAATACTGCTTTACTGCGCTCGGCAGAGTTGATACATCAGAGATCGTTGCCGAACTGCGTACACGCTATGACAGCAGTTTCCGTACAGTAGGGGCTTTTGCACTTGCCGACGGAGTGTGGACATTGACCGAAAAAAGTAAAACTGCGGGGGATAAAAACAATGCTTAAACAGCAGGAAGTAGCTGAACTGGTAAGTGATATAAACCGTCGTAAAGACGGCAGATCTTTTTCGTATGCGCTGGCTGCGGGATTTTTTGCGCTGCTGATAATGATGTTTGGTTTGACGATGCTCTATTCCACATCATTTGCCACGGTGGGGGAAAAGTTTTTTCACGCCCAGCTCAAATGGGCGGTCATATCGCTTTTTGCAATGGGGGGCGTGATCTTTATCGGGTACAAAAGGCTCGGTGCCTGGAGCCCGTGGATGATGGGGGTTCTGGCAATATTGCTTATATGGGCGGCATTTTTCTCGCCCTCGATCAACGGTGCCAACCGCTGGATCGTTATTCCGGGGGTGAGTATGCGTTTTCAACCCTCGGAAATGGCAAAGGTGGTGCTGTCGCTTTTCGGTGCCAAGGTTATATCCGACCAGCTGCGGAGCATTGCCGACTGGAAACAGTTCAAGGTATTTATTCTGCCGGGAATGGCGATCATCGGAATCCTGCTGCTGGTGATCTGCGGGCGCGATCTGGGTACAACACTGCTGCTGTCGGCAGCAATGGCGTCGCTGGCATTTTCCGGCGGTTTGCAGAAGCGCTTTCTGCTGATTGCACCGGTATTTCTGGTTCTGATAGCCATTTACCTTGTTGAATTCGACCCGGAACGGATGTCACGCGTGACAAGTTTTACCAATCCGGGCAATGAGGAACTGCGCGACAGCGACGGTTACCAGTTGTGGAACTCGCTGCTGGCGCTCGGTTCCGGCGGCTGGGACGGCGTGGGCTTTATGGAAAGCAGAATGAAACAGCGTTATCTGCCGGAATCACATACCGACTTTATTCTGGCGGTAGTGGGCGAGGAACTCGGACTGATCGGATTGCTGTGCGTGATCGCGGGGTATCTGCTGTTCGGTTATTTCGGTATGAAGATCGCGCTGAATTCGCGTTCCAGATACGGTATGCTTTTAGCGCAGACCATAACCCTTATCATCGTACTGCAGGCGGCAATCAACATCGGAGTGGTATCCGGCGCATTGCCGACCAAAGGTATATCCGCACCGCTGATAAGTTACGGCGGCAGCAATCTGCTGATGAATATGGTAATGGTCGGGCTGCTGGTCAGTGTAGGGTTGGAAAATGTTCCCGGACTGACCGATAAATGGCCGCTGCGCAAAAAGAACAGCGGCAATTGAGCAAATTTATTTTTTCAGAGCATCCAGCCAGAGGGTGCCGACGGCATCTGACGGCATAGACCACGCACCGCGCGGCGAAAGACTGATTTCAGTTGCCTGAACACCGTCGGGCGAACAGGAGCGTTTGAACTGCTGCTGGAAAAAGCGTTTCAAAAATATCTGCAGTGTCCGGCAGATTGTTTCGCTGCTGTAAACACCTTTCCAGGCTTCGCACGCCAGTGCGGCGATCTTTTCCGGAGTTGAATTGTATTTCACAAAGTGCCAGATAAAGAAATCGTGCAGTTCATAAGGTCCGATGATATCTTCGGTTTTCTGCTCAATAACACCGTCCGGATCCGGCGGCAGCAGTTCGGGACTGATGGGGGTATCCAGAATACTCTGCAGAACTGCTGCCAGTTCCGGAGAGGATTTCCCGGCAATATATTTAACAGTTTCGCGGATCAGTGTTTTGGGCAGTGATGCATTCACCGCGTACATCGACATATGGTCGCCGTTGTAAGTACACCAGCCCAGCGCTCCTTCCGAAAGATCGCCGGTGCCGATGACCATACCGCCGTATTCATTGGCTGTATCCATAAGTATCTGGGTGCGTTCCCGGGCCTGAACATTTTCATACGCTGTGGAACGGTCTGCCGGATCGTGCTTTATATCATTAAAGTGCTGCAGACAGGCGGGAGTTATATCCACAACTTCCAGCGGAATATTCAGCAGATCGCAGAGTTTGCCGCTGTTGCCGCGTGTAAGTTCAGTAGTGCCGAATCCGGGCATAGTGTACGCTTTGATCGTATCCGGCGGCAGATTCATTTGTTTTACACATTCGCTTGCCGCCAGCAGTGCCAGAGTCGAATCCAGCCCGCCGGAAACTCCGATAACCATACATTTGCTGTGCGAGTGTTCAAAACGCCGCTGAAGCGCGCACACTTGTATATCGATTATATCCTGCAGGACTTCATCGGCTCCGGCGCCTTTCGGCAGCATCGGCGTCGGGTCGATACAGGCATACTGCCAGTCCGGAGATTCCAGGAGCGCCGCCGGCAGATTGATGCCGCACGCAAAAAAGCTGTCATCAGCATTGCTGTCAAAAAAACTGGTATCTGTGCGGCGGACGGAATCAACTGATTCTATATCTGCATCGCTGAAAATCAAGGAACTTGTACGCAAAAAGCGTTTGCCTTCAGCAGTTATTCTGCCGTTGACCGCTATCAGCGAATGCCCTGCGCAGACGCTGTCGGTAGTTGATTCGTACATTCCGGCGGGGGCAAGCGCGTAAACTCCGGCGAGTTTCCGGCTCTGATTTTTCACCATATCGCGCCGTATTGCCGCTTTGCCGGCATATTCAGTGCAGCACGCCGGATTTAAGATCATCTGCGCGCCTGCCAGTGCAAGTTGATCCGACGGCGGAGTTACGCTCCAGAGATCCTCGCAGATCTCCACGGCAAACTTGACTCTGCCGTCGGTAAAGATCAGGTTGTCCCCCATCGGAACAGTCTGTCCGGCAATGGTCAAAGACTCATTTTTGATTCCGCGACCGGAGGCAAAGTAACGCTTTTCGTGATATTCGCGGTAGTTGACCAGCTGCTGTTTGGGTACTGCTCCGGCTATGATACCATTCTGGATGACCAATGCTGTATTGTAAAGTCTGCCGTTAAATTCCAGCGGCAGTCCGACTACGGCAGCGGTGCGGCAGCTGCGCGTGGCATCGGCAATGATATTGGCGGCATTGGCGGCAGCATCGATAAGCTGTTTCTGGAATACCAGATCGCCGATGGTGTAGCCGGTAATGCACATTTCAGGAAACACCACCACCGCGGCACCGGCATCGGCAGATTGTTTGTAGAGTTTTATGATCTCCTGCGTATTGGCGCAGATATCTGCCAGATGAACTTTGGGGGCGGCAACTGCCAGACGGTAAAAACCAAACATTTTTACTTCTCCTTTTTACGGGATTTACGCGATACAAGACTGCTGATAAATTCGCGGGGTTCCGGGGCTTTGGCTGCCAATTGCATTGCCAGATAGCAAACTGCCGCAAAAAGTCCGCACGCAATCAATATGATAATTTCAAATTTGTCACCAACATAATTTTTTATATTCCCGAACCAATACGCCGGAAACACTGCCAGCAGCGCAAAAATGATGGAACGCGTCATCGTCAGAACGATTCCTTTCCACTCCGGAGAAAGGTTTTCCCGCTTGAGGAAATAAAGCAGCAGAGTATTGTTCAAAAGCTGGCTGATGACCGTAGCCAACGCTATGCCGCCCTGTTTAAGAGGAAACATCAATATGATGCTCAATGGTACATTCAACGCCATACAGACCAGGGAGATTTTCAGCGGGGTATGCATTTTTTTGCGTGCATAAAACATCGGCAGGATCACTTTTACCGCGCAAAATGCCGGGATCCCCATAGCGTAAAAGAAGAGCGCATCCGCAGTCGCTGCGGCGTTTTCTGCAGTGAATCTGCCGTATTGAAAAAGCACCCGGATGACCGGTTCGCGATAGGCAATCATAAAAATCGCCAACGGCGCACAGCCGAACCAGACAAAACGCAGCCCGAGCGCCATATCATCAAGCATTTCATCATAGCGTTTATTGGCGGCGGCACGCGACATATTTGCCATAAGTACACTGCTCAAAGCCACCGCCACGATACCCACCGGCAGATAGACCAGCCGTTCAGTGTAATTGAGTGCCGGCACTGCGTAATCGCCTATCGAGAGCGCTATCGCCCGGTCGATAAGAAAACTTATCTGCACTGCGCCGCCGCCGATAAGCCCCGGCAATGTAAGGTGCCACAATTCGCTGAAAATCGATTTGGCTGGGCGTTCGCTTTTGCGGAAAACCGGAAAAATACCATATTTTTTCAGCAGAAAAGCCAGCAAGCCAGCCTGCAGTACGCCGCTTGTCAATACCCCGGAAATCAACACATAAAGCGTTTTCTGTGAAGATGCTCCGCCAAGTCTGTCTGCCAGATACAAAAGAAAGATCATCACCACATTGAGTATAAGTGCATTCAGTGATGCCAGAAAAAACACCCCGCGGGTATTCACCACCGCTGTCATTACCCCCACCAGACAGATGAATATACTGTAAGGCATCAGCAAAGGCACTATCTTCAGCGCTTCGCGGATGTAATCAGTGGCAATAAATTTGCCTGCCAGCAGAGATATTGCACTGGTGATAATACATATAATTATCAGCAGCACGGTCAAAGCAGAAAGCACCAGTGCCAACTGGCGGCGTACCTCGGCAATGCCTTTTTCCGCTTCTGTATGCGAAAGCATCGGTATGAGCGCCTGCGACAGAGCCCCTTCACCCAGCAGTCTCCGGAAGAGATTGGGTATGGCAAATGCCCACGCCCAGATACTGGCAAGGGCGTTGCCGCCCAGCACCCGGGCTTCGAGCATTACACGCAGCAGCCCCAGAATACGCGCCAGCATAGTTGCGGCGGCGGAACCGAAAGAACCGCGCAAAATAGAGCGTTTATTTTCGCTGACAGAACTCATTATTTCTCCGGATTGAAAAGTTTTGCTATTAATATAATATTGTTTTGCGATTGAAACAAATGTTTTGTTGCACATTTTCTCAAAGAGTTGTATATTATAGGGTATGGAAAAGTTTTTTAATGTCAATATCGTTGATTCTCTGGCTCTTACCCTCCCGGAAAGAGCGGTTTTTTCGCGTCTGGGGCGCAACCGCTTTTTAAGTGATATATCCAATATCGAAGAGAGCCGGATCAAACTTCTGATGAATCAGGCTTTTGCGGCAGTTCATCCCCGCGGCTGCTGGCGGCTGCTGAAAATTGCCCGGAAGAGTAATGAAACTGTGACACTGGATAACGGTATTGAGTTGAAAAGCGCCGCTTTTGCCGGATTTGTCCGGTTGGCGGATTACCTGTGGATCGGAGGCGTCAGCATTGGCAGCGGCATTGCTGAATTGATGGAAAAATATTCTGACAATATGAGCAAAAGTGTGATTTTTGATGCCGTAGGCAGTGAGTGCGCCGATGAAGCGCTCGGCAATCTGCAGAAAATTTCCGCCGGCACTCTGATGCGGTACAATCTGGTGCTGGATAAAGCGCGTTTTTCGCCGGGGTACGGCAATTTGAGCTTGACTGTTCAGCGCGATATATTCAATCTGCTGCCGATGCACCAACTGGGCGTGAGTCTTACTGAAAGCTGCATTATGGTGCCGGAAAAATCGGTGACCGCTTTTGCTGTGGTAAATAAACTAACTGTTTAATATATGTAGGAGAATTTGTTATTATGATGAAACGCGGCGAATTTATTATATTCTGCAACCGCCTGACTGTGGTGCTTGACGGTGCCACCGGTACTGAACTTATCAAACAGGGAATGCCCGCCGGGGTATGTCCCGAACTCTGGGTGCTGGAACATCCGGAAAGCATCACGGCTGTCCAGCAGGCGTATGCCGCCAGCGGCAGTCATATAGTTTATACCCCGACTTTCGGCGGCAATGCGGTTAAACTGGCTGAATTCGGACTGGCTGACCGGGCGTTTGAAATCAATAAAAAACTTGCGGAAATATCCTGCGCGGCGGTTCATCCGCTGGGGGTGAAGGTGTTCGGCGATATAGCGCCCACCGGAAAATTTGTGGAGCCTTCCGGCGATTGGGCGTTTGAAGATGCCGTAAATGTATTCAAAGCGCAGGCTGAAGCCCTTGCTGCCGGCGGTGTGGATGGTTTTGTGATCGAAACAATGATGGATCTGCAGGAGGCCCGCGCAGCCCTGATCGCTGTGCGCGAAGTCGCGCCGGAAGCTCCGGTGATGGTGACAATGACCTTTGATTCATCGCAGCGCACACTCACCGGAGTTACCCCGGAAGCGGCACTGGTGACATTGCAGAGTCTGGGAGCCGACGCGTTCGGATGCAACTGTTCCACCGGACCGGCAGATATGACCAAAGTCATTGCCGCGCTTGCTCCGATTGCCGAAATACCGCTGATCGCCAAGCCCAATGCTGGTCTGCCAATGCTTAAGGACGGCAAAACGGTCTTCAATATGGATGCAAAGATGTTTGCAAACTGTATGGATGATTTGTTTGCCGCCGGGGCAAATCTGGTCGGCGGCTGCTGCGGAACCACTCCGGAGCATATTGCCGGTGTTACTGAACGCGCCAGAGTCAACCGCCACCGCCACATCCGCGGCTGTGCCGACGGGATCATTGCCGGCAGCCGGAAAGTTGAAAGATTGGCGTTTGATAAAAATTTTGTGGTGATCGGCGAACGGATCAACCCCACCGGCAAAAAGGCTCTGCAGGCGGAATTGCGCGAAGGTTCCACTGCTTTGGCGTTGCAGTATGCTCTGGAACAGACCGGCGCGGGGGCAAAAATCCTGGATGTCAATATGGGGATGCCGGGCGTGGATGAAACTGCACTTATGGAAAAGACAATTCTGCAGCTCGCCCGGGCTGTGGATGTGCCGCTCTGTATAGATTCCACATCGCCGGAAGTGGTGGAAAAGGCGCTGCGCATATATCCGGGACGCGCGCTCCTGAACAGTATAAGTCTGGAAAAAGAACGCATCGAAAAAGTTCTGCCGATTGCCGCAAAATATGGTGCAATGCTTATACTTCTGCCGCTGGGGGACAACGGACTGCCGGAAAATTGTCAGGAGCGGATAATAAATCTGCACCGGCTTTTTCTTGAGGTCGCCAAATACAATTACGCCCGCAAAGATGTGGCGGTGGATGCGCTGATTATGGCGGTTTCGGCGGCACCGGATGCGGGAAATGCGGCATTGGAGTTTATCGATTACTGCCATAATAATTTGAAGGTCAATACGGTTTGCGGACTTTCCAATATCAGTTTCGGGCTGCCCAACCGGATGCTGGTCAACCGCACATTTTTGACTATGGCAATGACACGCGGCTTGAATATGGCTATAGCAAATCCGATGAATGAGGATTTTATGAACTCGATCGATGCTGTTGAAGCACTCAATACGCACGATGAAAAAATGAAAAATTATCTGGCTAAACAGAGCTGCAGCGCTCCAACTGCTGCTCCGGCAGCCGTTGCCGATCCGGCGCAGACTGCGTACAATGCGGTGCTGCACGGCGATGCGGCTCTGGCGGTCAAAGCGGTGAAAAATGTGTTGGAAAAAGGTGATACAGCCCCCCGTAAACTGCTGGATGAATATCTTTTGAAAGCTATTGCCGAGGTGGGGGGGAAGTTCGAGAAAAAGCAATATTTTCTGCCCCAGCTGCTTGCCGGAGCTGAAGCCCTGCAGGCGGCAATAAAAGAGTTGGAAGGCGCGCTTGCCGGAGATAATGAAGATAAAATCAAGCCGGAAAAATTTATTATAGCTACGGTCAAAGGAGATATTCACGATATCGGCAAAAATATTACCGCATTGATGCTGCGGAATTCCGGTTTTGAAGTGATCGACCTGGGCAAAGATGTTCCGGCGGAAGTTATCGTGGAACGGGCGCTGAAAGAGAATTGCCGCATAATCGGACTTTCGGCACTGATGACTACTACTATGACGGAAATGTCCAAAGTTATTGAACTTGCCCGCGAGCGCAACTGTCAGGCACATTTTATAGCCGGCGGTGCCGTAGTCGATGAAAAATTTGCCGAAAGTATCAATGCCGCGTACGCCTCCGATGCTATGATGTGTGTGCGGGTTGCCCGCGAGCTGCTGCAAAAATAAAATAATTATTGAAAAAAAATGTAAAAAGATTTGACAAATCTGTTTTACTGGTTATATTGCTCAAGAGTCAAAAAAGAAGGGTTGAACAAGGGGTTTTGTCCGCATATTGACTGTTTATAATGCAAGACGGATTTTTTTTAACCCGGAAAACAAGGAGTTGATTTATGACGATTTGCCGTTACTGTATGGCTGAAGTCAGCGAACGTGAAATCGAGGCGGAAGACGGCTGCTGCCCGGAATGCGGTGCATTGCTTGCAGCCGGCGGTGGTTATCTCGGTGATGAAGATAGTTACGATGATATCGATGAACTCGAAGATGATGAATTCGGCTATCTTGATGACGAAGATGATGACTACGACGACGATGCTTACGATGATGACGCATTCTATGACGATGACGATGAATTCGATGAGTTCGATGACGATTTCGATGATGACGAAGATGATGGTTTTTGATTGAACAGTTGTCCGCTCAGACTCAAAAGAGGGTGTTGCAAAACCTTAAAAAAGTTTGCAGCAACCTTTTTTTTTATTTTGTCAAACAGCAGCAGAATATTTCAGTTTTTTTCTTGCAATAGCGTGATTTTTTTACAAAAAAATGCAATTTACTTATAATAAACAAGTTGGGATTGCTTTTATTGGAACAATAAAAGCAATCCCGTCGAAAGTTTTTGGAGCCGACTTCATTTCATTACGCCGTGCCAAGAAATGGGGCTCCGCCGTCGCCAAAGGCTATGGCGGGACAAGGTGGGGAAAAGAACCTTTTTTCAAAAAGGTTTTTTCCCCACAAAACAGTCTATCGTTTACAAATCTGCCTCTTCCGGAGGTACTTCCAGCTGATAGTGGTCGTTGGCAGCACTGTCATCCCAGCGTTCCGGCCAGCGGTTTTTCAGGTAAAAGAGCAGTGCCCGCACATCCGGAGGAACCTCTTTGGTGACGGTGCGGCGTTTGAGGACCTCCAGAATTTCGCCGCTTTTTTTATCGACAACTTCTTCGGAGGTGGCTTCGGATATCTGGAATCCCAGAGCCCGCTTGACCAGTGCCGCTTCCGCCCGGTCTTCTGCTGACGGCGCTGAAAGTGCTTTCCGCAGTTCGGGGTGTTTGCTTTGCCATTGCTCAAAACGTTCAGCAGGTACGCCCAGCAGCCTGATGATATCGGTTATTGCAATGCCAAGACGGGTCAGGATTTCAGTTAATTCGGCGATTTCACGCCGGTAGCGCAAGGTTTGATTCATATAATTCAACTCCATAATTTACAGTATATTTATAGACAAAAAAGCCATTTATATACATTTTTGTCAACCTGAAAGTGAAAAAATAACGAAAAAAAGTTTAAAACAGTGGATTTTTTGTAAAAATGTTTTAAGATAATTGTATGGAATCTGTATTTTTCTGAAATGTATAAAAATAGATCGTTATGAAAGATACCAAACGGGCAAAGATAATCCGCAGACTGAAACAGCTGGTGCTTTCCCGATCGGGCGGCATCAGCCGTTCCGATGCGGCAGAGGCGCTTCAGGTGGATCTGCGTACCGCTTCTTTTTATCTGGAGCAGCTGGCTGACAGCGGATTATTTTGCCGCAATGTTGTTGCGCCCGGCGGCAAGGGCAGACCCTATACCGCGTACAGCAGCAATGCCGGTAACTTGAGTTTTCTCGGATTGCAGATCCACAGTTTGCTTGCCGGTTCTGCTGTTTTGATCGATGCATCGGGCAGGGAGTTGAGCCGTGAAAAGATCTGCCTGCCGGAAAACAGCAGCCGTCTGACCGTTTTTTCCGCCCTTCTTGAATTGGTGGAACGCTATAAACAATTTGACGGTAAACTGCTCGGCGGCGCCGGGCTGGCAATATCGCGCTGGTTGCAGCCGCCGCTGGCGGGTGCGGATGTCTATGCCAATCTGGCTGACTATCTTGAACGCGAAAGCGGGGTGGCTATCCACCGCGATGTGAATATCAATGCTGTAACATTTGCCATAGCGCGCGAACACTCCTGCCGCAATCTGGCGGTGATCAATGCCGGCAAAGTTATAGAGTTCGGTCTGGTGCTTGACGGAGTGCCGGATGGCGATTTCACCCGCCGCGAGGCGTGGTTGTCGCACTTATGCGTAAATCCGGATGGACGCCGGTGCTACTGCGGTAAACACGGCTGTCTGGAAAATTATGTTACCAGCGGCGCTTTGAGCGAACGATTGCAGCACGGCAAGTGCTCTGCAACCATAATGGCGCTGGGCGAAATGCTGGGTCAGGCTATGCTGCGCGTGGCACGCAAATATCCGGTGGAGGCTATAGTTCTGCTGGGCGCTGATGAACTTGCCGGGGTGGCTGGCAAGTATTTTGACACCCGTGCGCCCTCCGGAGTCAGACTGCTGGCAAAAACACTGCCGCCCTGGGTCGATTACGGAGCAGCATTGGAATCGGCTTATTACGAATTATACCGTTTTACACAATATTGAATTTTCAACCGTGACAGAAGTCACCAAAAAAGGAGATTAAAAATGAGCAAATCTCAACTTGCAATCAACGGCGGCGCCAAAGCCGCTGAAGGTATGCCGAACCGCTTCCATTTTGGCGCCGAAGAAAAGGCCGCCGCGGATGCTCTGTTCGACAGAAGTATTGCCACTGGTAATGCTTTCGGTTACAACGGCGCCGAAGAAAAGGCTTTCGGCGAAGAATTTGCCGCCTATCTCGGCGGCGGGTATGCCGATGCGGTCAACGCCGGTACCAATGCTGTATATGTGGCACTCAAATCGCTGGATCTGCCGCCTTTTTCAGAAGTGGTGGTTGGTTGCGTGACCGACTGCGGCGGTATGATGCCGATCGCTGAACTCAACTGCATCCCGGTTCCGGCAGATACCGAACCCGGCAGCTACAATGCCGGTCCCGAACAGATCGAAGCGCGTATTACCGAACGCACCAGCGCCATTGTGGTTGCCCACATTGCCGGTGAACCTGCTGATATGCCCGGAATTATGAAAGTTGCCGAAAAATACAATCTGCCGGTCGTGGAAGACTGTGCGCAGGCGCATATGGCGCTGATCAACGGCCGCAAGTGCGGTACTTTCGGTACTCTGGGTGCATTTTCTCTGATGTTCGGCAAACATATGTGCGTCGGTGGTCAGGGCGGTATGGTCTTCACCAAAGATGAAGATCAGTACTGGAAAGTACGCCGTGCCGCCGACCGCGGCAAGCCGTTCAATATGCCCGGATGCACCAATGTCCGCTCGGCGATCAACTGCAATATGGATGAACTGCACGCCGCTATCGGACGCGCCCAGCTCAAGAAGCTGCCGGGTATCGTGGAACGACGCCTGAACTTTGTAAATATGATGCTGGAACGCGGTTTTGATAAACTCCCGGGTATCTATCTGCCGATGAAAGATATGCGCGAAGGTTTCCAGAGCTGCTACTGGTGGTGGAGAATCCGTTTTGAAGCGGATCAGATGAACTGCACCCGCGAACAGTTTGTTGAAGCTGTTGCCGCTGAAGGTCTGACTGTGGTGCCCAACTATTACGCCGCATTGCCGGCGCGTATGATGTGGTTCCAGGATCGTGCAAACAAGCATCCGTGGAACAACCCGCTTTACAAGGGCGATCCCAATGCAGTGTATGCCACTCCCAACTGCGACAAGGCAATGGCTGAACACTTCCAGTTCTTCTTCAACGAAAGCTATGGCGAAAAAGAAGCTGACAAGGCTATGGCGGCATTCAAGAAGGTTTCGGACGTGTTCAAAAAATAAGTTCTGAAGCTTTACTGCTGAAAAAAATAGGTTGTTGCAAAACTGTTTTGTGGGGAAGAAACCTTTTTGAAAAAAGGTTCTCTTCCCCACACCCCATTTTCCAAAAACTTTCACCGGAATTGCTTTTATTACGAGTAATAAAAGCAATTCCAATTTATTTTATATAAAAGAGATACAACATTTTACCCGCAATAATTTTTATTATTGCTGTATAAATTCAAGATTGCTGATTTTTTCGACAGCAAATAAAAATTTATACAAAAAAACAGGGGCTTTGCAACCTTTTATGAGGTTTTGCAACCCCCATTTTGTTTGCTTTCAGCAACAGATCATTCGCTGTAAATCAAATAGAGATTCTGGTCGCCGAATCCCTCTTTTTTGACCGGTTCTGCGTGAGCATCAGCAAATGCCATATTGGCATATCCGCCGTGTCCGAACCAGATGCGGTAATCTGCATTGGCACCTTCATCCCATTTGCCGCTTGATACTTCAGCAAATCCGCTTGTTGCATCCATAAACATCAGCAGTTTGCTGGGGTCGATTGCGCGATCCACCGGCAATTGACCGGATGCAAAACTGCTGGAAGAATCTGTGCCGTCTGAATCCCCGGTAAGGTGTTTGTTGATACCATATTTCCACGCCTGGAAAGCAGGAATCCAAGAGGTGTTGGTTATATCGTGCGAAGGACAATCCAGCGGACCGCCTTTCATATATGACAAGGTGTACATACCTTTGCCGCCGACTTCGATATATTTGTTTTCCACATATCCTGACAGCGAAAACGGATGCTTCCGGCTGGAACCCCAGTAATTTGAATTATACTCCGGATTGGAATTGCTCCACGACGGCCAGAATAACCCCTGATTGTCATCAGTATACATTCTGCCCCACATAGCAAGGTTTTTTATCTTGCTTAAACAGTTGCTGCTGCGGGCTCGTTCTCTGGCTGCTGAAAGAGCCGGTAAAAGCATTGCCGCCAGAATAGCGATGATTGCGATCACCACCAGAAGTTCAATCAGGGTGAAGCCTGATTTGTGCCTGAAGTTTTTTTTCATTTTTTTTCTCCTTTACTGGTTATTATAAAAATTATTTGGCCCATATTTCGATTTCCGAGATTTGGAAATTGGCTTTCTGTAATGAATTTTTCTGTATTCTGCGTACAAGCGGATAATATCCCGGCAATCTCCGGTTGGGATCAGCGATAAATGATTTATCTGCAGTTGCCGCAAACTCCAGCTTTATTTTTGCCGTTGGCGGCAGCTTATCCGGCAGAGTCAGTGTTTTGCGTACCACAGCCATTTTTTTGCTTTCTTCCGGCAATGCCGGATGCACGGAGACTTGCCGGTAATTTTTACCGTCCGGTGCACTGTACACGGTTATATCGCGCATCGCTCCCTGGCAGAAAATTTCGATTTTTGAAATGTCTGCCGGTTTGACCAGATCAAATTCTATTGAGAATGCATCCGGTTTGCTCCAGCCGGCAATGCGGTCATCGACAGTGGTTTTATTGCCGTCAATATGTCCTGTTTTGTAAGCCCGCCGCCGGTCGGTGAGTTTGCCGGAAGCAAGTTTATTTTTTGCCGGTTCCGCAGGAGCATCCGGAGCTGCAGAATATTGGTAATATGCTTGAGCAGATACCTTTTCATTAGCTCCTCCCAGAGCATTGAAATTGTTGAAAAACAGGTAATTGCCGGTTACGCATCTGCCTGATACCGGCTGGGGATCCGGAGCAATCAACGAAGTCGGAAAACGGAACCGCCATATATCCTGATCCGGCTTTATGCCAAGCGAAACTGTAAAGTCCCGGAAATATTTCTGCCATTCCGGGCTTCTTACAGATTCAATATGAGCAAAGTTTACTCCGGAAACGATCACCCAGCCTTTTCCCAACGGAGTTTTGATTATTGCTGCGTCGCCATTGTTGTAACGGGCGAGAATTTGCGAATTTGCTTCCGGAACAAGTGCAAACTGTTCGTTTTTGCCCAGCGGCAGTACAAAAGAACCGCTTTTGATATTTTTGCAGAAATTTTTGCGCTTGCTGCCGTTCAAACCCGGCAGCAGTTTGCGGTCGAGCGCATCCGCTGTGCCGGTAAAACTGAATGCATTGGGATCGGTGATGACCAGAATACCGCCATTTTTCACATAATCAACCAGGCTCTGCAGTGTATCAGCAGGGCAGTATTGGGCATCAGCGGCAAAAATAACTTTGAACTTATTCAAATCAACTTTGTTTTTGCGGATGCTTGTTTCGTTGAAATACTTAAACCACGCTTTAGTGTGCAGTTCCAGCAGAGAGTGCAGCATCATAGCCTTTTGCGGGCGGTTGTTGATGCCGCCTGGATAGGCACGCAGGGTGGTTACAGGTGTGAAAACACCGCAATCGGCAGTTGGAAATTTGAGTTTGTTCATTTTGCGGACTTCACGCTGCAGAGCCATCGCCGTCTGCCAGCGTTCCGGAGCTCCGACAATATCGTGCCCCAGATCTCTGCCGGAACGGGCGCCGCTGGTATCTGCCAGATACCAGTGAAATCCGGTGGCTCCGGCACGGAATCCCTGCGAAATGCGTTCAAGTACTTCCAACGGAGTATAAGTTTCACCGTAGTTGGCAATATGAAAACAGGGATGCAGCTCCTCTAAATTGGTAAGGTCAAGCAGATATTTGCAGAGAAAACTGTAATCCGAGACATCGGGATCCCGCAAAGGATAGAGCTGAATGGTGAGTATATCGCAAACATCCGGTGCAAATTCTGCATAATCGTAAAGTTTGTTCTGCAAGCTCCCGGCATCATCGCTGACCAGTTTAACATCGGGCATCGCCTGGGCAAGCAGTTTTTTCAAATCGCGGTGCATACCGATAAGTTCTTTACTCAAAAAACTGCGCATAGCTATCCAGCGGTATGGATTGGGGTCGGCAGAAGACTCCACCGGACCAAACTTGCCGCCGCCGTGCTCATTTTTTATAGTTTCGCACATCTTATCCAGTTCCGGATATTTGCCGCGATATTTGAGCATTGCAATAAAATATTCTTCCAGATGTTCATTTACTTCATCTCCGAAATGGATCATCTGCAAAGATTTTTCATACGGTTTATTGCGTTTTACCGCCCACTCCAGCCAAGCTTTTTTTGCCCGCGGATCGATTAAAAGCGGGTATCCGTCGCGGCTGCGCGGTGCATCGATATTTTTGTGTTCATAGTAGCGTGTTACGCCGGTGAATTTTGTACCGGCTGGTGAAATGCCGGTCACATCGGTCCACTCCGGAGAAAGGGCGGTACCTGATACAATCAGACACAATTTTTCCTGATGTACAATTTTCATAGCATCAGGCAGATTCCACGGTATGGCAAATTCCAATGCGGTCACCAGAAAATTAGGATCGAAATAGTGCTGCCAACACATCGAACCCTCTCTTACAAGACCGGTTGGTTTATCACTCCACAACTCTTTATAAAGCGGTTGCCGGGTCATCCGGACATTGGATGAAACTTCCAGCTTTTTGGGCGCATCCCACTCCAGAACAGTTTTGCCGTCTGCCGAAAAACGCAAGAGCCGTGCCTGGCTGTGCAAGTCAAGTTTCATAACCGTTTCGGCATTGGCTGTAACGGTTGCCGAAGGAGTCCTGCCGACGATCTTGCCGTCGATGCGGAGCTGCTCAAGTTTTACATTTATCGTTTTTTTTAACGCCTTTTCGCCGCGGACAGAGAATTTCCCGGCGCGGAATCCGGTCACAGTCAACGGCAGATCATTATTGATATTCCCGCTGCGGAATACAAGGTAATGCGCCGGGGCGGCAAACGAAAGTTCCAGGTCGCCAGTCAGACTCCACGTTTCCCGGCTGCGGGGATTGAAACGCATCAAGCCCAACCGCCACAACTCTGACTGGCAGGAGTTATAGCCGGTAAGCTGGTTCAGCGGAACAGCAATTTCCACACACCAGTTATCGGCATTGACTGCAGTATGGATTTTTGTATCAATATTTATCTGCTTGTCACCGGCAACAGCATCATAACTTATACCATTGGCATTTACTATAATGTGACGCATTGCTGACAGTTTCGGGTCGTTCCACGGGTCGAATCGCACTTCCACACAATCATCCAGGAAAATGGCATTGTCGTGCTCTTCGCCGGTGCGGAACATTTTTTTGAGTGTTTTTATGTCGCTGTCAAAACAGATGAATGCAGCGTAAAAATTTTTATCATCGCACCCGAAATAGACTTGCGTTTTATCAGCAGTAACTTTACGGCGCATCTTTTTGAGTTCTCCGGCAAATCCACCGGCGTATTCCCCCGGAGAAACCCTGCCGTCAATAACCGGAACCGCACTCAAGCGCGGAAAAAAAGTCTCCGCACTTATTGCTGCCGGCAGTATGGCAAGCGAAAAAATAATGGCAGAAAACTTTTTCACAGCTCGATCCCATCCATATCTTCACCGATCCATTTATAGAACTGCGATGTCCGGCGGCCGCGGGTTATGTCAACCGGGTCAACTGTGCCGTTCAGACGCAGAACATTGGCAGTTTTGCCGTGAACAGCTTTTTTGAAGGAGCTGCCGTTGTAGGGAAAATAATCAAAAACTATACTGTTTTCCGCACGGTCACGGCCCACGACTACACGCGCATAATCTTCGGCGCTGAATCCATAACGTTTGGGTGCAAGTTCAATGGCGGCGCGGTTGATGGTAAAAAATATGTAAGAACCTCTGGGGGATTTGTTGGTTGCAAGCTCATCATCATCGGGGCAGCCGAAATACTTTTTGCCTTCGGTTACCACCCCGCGGGAATAAGATACGGCAGGCTTTTCTCCGAAATATCCGCCCCAGATCAACTGTTTGCTCCATTCATGAAACCAGTTGCCGAAATCGTTTACCGCACCTGTTTTGGCATCACGCACCCGGCAGGGAATAAAGCTGCTGTTGTTTTTAGCGTAAGCCAGCGCCGCGGTACCGATATTTTTGAGTTTGTTCATACAGGTAACGCTTTTGGCCTGTTCCATAGCGCCGTGGGCAACTGAAACAGTAAGTGTGAATACTGCAGCAATGCAGACCAGTGAAACTGCCAGTTCTGTGAGGGTGAAGTTTTTGCGGGATTTTTTCATTTTCAGAGTTCCTTTCTTTTTATTTTTTTGTTTATGGTTATATAATACTGTTAATGAATAACTGTTTGAGGCGTATCTCCGAATGCTGATGCCCGGAAAATTACCGGGGCAGGAACCTTGACGATATGTGATATTTCCTGCGGATGCCGGATCTGTTTAAGTACACAATCAACAATGGCGCGGGAAATTTCCTGGCGCGGAGTTGCAACAGTAGTTATTTGCGGGGTGTTGAAAGGCAGAAATCCCAGCGATTCGATATTGCCTATGCCGCTTAACGCAAATTCCCCCGGCACGAGATTGCGGTCGATAAATGCTTCATAAATGCCGCAGGCGGAAATATCCAGATCGCACACATCAAGTGTATCTGCGCTGTGCGGCAGCTGCAAGCCGTATTTGTAAGCCGGCAGTTGAGTGAAGATTTCCGGACGCTCAAAAACTTGAAAACTGTCAGGATCGATGCCGGTAAGTTCCATTGCTCTGGTAATCATTTCCCGGAACTGCGGACGTGCCAGATGGACTCTGAACTTTCTGATCCCGGATTTGCGTGCCTGATGGAACAGTTCAATGAAACCGCTCAAAAAATCAACAATCACCTGCGATGCCGGTTCCAGCATCGGAACAGCAGAGCCAAACCACACTTTGGCGCCTTTGAATTCACAAACCAGCTGACGGGAGTGCAGGTCGCAATAAGCGAAATCTGCAATCAGGCCGTCAAAACCGTCAAAAATCCTGCTGCTGAAATGGGCTTTGCGCAACTCATAGAAAGAGAAAAACTCAACATCACAGCTGGCAGCTTCCAGTTCGTCGAGCAGCAGCTGGTGTTTCATCGGCAGATCCGAATACGGTGTTGACGGATGCATAGAATGCTGGCGGTCGATCATACAGGCGATCCGCAAACGGCGTTTATAACTGCCGCGCTGCCAGGTGCCGGCCCCGGGGATACGGGTCAGGGCGCCTTCTTCGGCAAGCAGCCGCAATGCCCGGTCGGCAGTCTGGCGCGATACTCCGAATTCAGCTGCAGTTTGCCGTGCCGACTTGAATGGAGCGTTGCTGTATGGAGTGTCGCGCAGCTGCAAGCGCAGTTGTTCCGCAAGTTGTATTACTTTTTTACCGCGTGTCATAAAATATGTCTCAAAAATGAACAGTAAATTACAATGAAAAAAATGTATATGACAATCCTTATTTAAAATTGTAATATAAACCACTCTATAATTCAAGTCTGCAAGCAGAAAAAACGCTTATAAAAACACCGCCTGTCCCAATATCCGTCCCAGAAATTGAGCTGTTGCGGGTCACTTTGAATGATTTTTTCCGTCAGGAGCCGTCAATAAAAAGTTGTTTGAAGAAAAGAGAAAATATTTTTTTGAAAAAAATGCTTTTTTTATGCTTTTGCAATTTGTTTATATTGATATATAGAGTTATATTACCAACAGACCGGGCGGAATATTTTTCCGCTGACGGATTATATAAACAGACCGCGCTGGGCCGGAGCATTGCTGCGGAAAGCACGGGCGAAGTGAAGATTTTTTGTGATATTCCGGCATTTGCCGGAGTTTTGGGCCGGATCCGGAAGCAGGATTGATGTGGATTTTTTTGTTGCTTCAAGTCCGGCAGAGTTGTTCAGACAATGCCGCGGAAAGGGGCGTTTGCAGAGCTGTTCTGTAAAGTGCACCGGGCGGTGATATTGTGCAGGCAGCGGAAGAGCTTGCTTCCGGCTGCAGATTTTTTCATTTTGTCCGGTTTTCCGGTGTTACAAGTGTTTTCAGCACCAGCACAGTTGGAGTTTTTTAAACTCCGGAGTGTGTTTTGGTGCATTTTTTTGCTCTGAAAAGTGCCGGTTTGTTGAAAAATTTTTACAAATCGGAATTTATATATGAACGAACTGGGTTTCAACTTCGGTGTATCCGGCTCGTCCGGCAGGGAGTCCGGACCGGGCGGAGAGCGGTTTGCCGGCGGCAGAATGCCGCTGGCAGCGCGTATGCGCCCGCGTTCGCTGGATGAATACTGCGGTCAGACGCATATTCTCGGCGAAGGCAAACTTCTGCGCCGTGCCATCAATGCCGATAACTTCAGTTCGATAATCCTTTCCGGTCCGCCGGGCGTGGGTAAAACCAGTCTGGCAGAACTTATTGCGCTTTCCACTGATGCGGCTTTTATCCGGCTTTCCGGCGTTACCAGCACAGTGGCAGATATCCGGCGGGAAGTCGTTATGGCAAAAGAGCGCCGCAGTAATTCCGGCAGAAGAACCATTCTTTTTGTCGATGAAATCCACCGTTTCAACCGCGCCCAGCAGGATTCGCTGCTGCCGGATGTGGAATCCGGTGCCGTACGGCTGATCGGGGCAACGACATTCAACCCTTCATTTTATGTGGTCAATGCTTTAATGAGCCGTTCGTTGAGTTTCCAGTTGGAGCCGTTGAGCACTGATGACATAAAAAAACTTTTGAACAATGCTCTGCACGATGAACGCGGATTCGGAAAACTGCGTACGGAAATTGCTCCGGAGGCAATGGAATTTTTTGCCGAAGTCTGTGAGGGCGACGGCCGCCGCTCGCTCAATGCTCTGGAAATGGCGGTGCTTTCCACACCGGTGGATGCTGACGGTGTTATCCGTGTAACGCTGGAAGCGGCAGAGGAGTCGGTGCAGAAAAAGGTGGTCAATTACGATGATGATGCTCATTACGATACCGCCAGCGCGTTCATAAAAAGTATGCGCGGCAGTGACCCGGATGCAGCGGTTTACTATCTGGCAAAAATGCTGGAAGCCGGGGAGGATATCCGGTTTATAGCGCGGCGGATGGTGATATTGGCAAGCGAAGATATCGGCAATGCCGATCCGCGCGCGCTGCAGGTGGCGGTTTCAGTAGCGCAAGCTGTTGATCTTGTGGGGATGCCCGAGGCCAGAATCATACTGTCGCAAGGAGTGACATATCTTGCCACCGCCCCTAAAAGCAACGCTTCTTACACCGCGATAAATGAGGCATTGAGCGATGTTCAGCACAACCGTGTTCAGCCCATACCTTACGCACTGCGCGATCCCCATTCTGCCGGCGGCAAGGTCAACGGACACGGCAAAGATTACATTTATGTGCACAATACCGGCGGGTTTGCCGTGCAGGATTATATGAGCGTACCCAAAAAATATTACCGGGTTGCCGGGGCGGGGTACGAAGCAAAAATCAAAGAACGGCTTGATTATTTTGAACAGATGCGTGCAGCGGCAAAGGGCGAAGCAAAATGAGTGCAGATGAACTTAAAAAAGAGTTCCGGAAAAAGTTTTCCGGTTTGCGTAAAGCATTGAGCCCGGTTGAACATCTGGTGCTGGATGGCGCAATCGCTGCCGGATTGATCAATGCGGACTGGTTTGTCAACGCTGATGTGATTGCCGGTTATGCGGCAGATTGCAATGAAGTAAATATCAACGGCGTGCTCAATATAGCGCTTAAACAGGGTAAAAAAGTGGCGCTTCCGCGTTATATTGAGCAGGAAAAGGTGTACCATCTGCTGCTGGTGCAGGATATGGAACGCGATCTTGAGCGCGGCAAATATGATTTGCCGGAGCCGCGCAAAGGTTTGGAAAAAGCGGTGTTTACGGAACGGAGCATTGCTCTGGTGCCGGCATTGGCTTTTGATGATACCGGGATGCGTCTGGGGCGCGGCGGCGGTTTTTACGACCGGATGCTGGAAAATTTCCCGGGGAAGAAAATAGGAGTTTTCTACCAGTGTCAGCACAGTGCTGATGCTCTGCCGTATGCAGAGCACGACATCAAGCTGGATCTGGCAGTTACTGAAGAAAAAGTGTATAAATTTTAATTCTGTTTGATAATGAGTTGCAGGGCACGGTGTTCTGACCAGGAAAAACAGAAAAATTACGAAAGCGAGTAGAAAAAATGATTACACAAATTCTGATCGGTTGCGGCGGAGTTGCCGTCGGTGCGGTGCTGGCATTTGTTGTCCAGAGCCTGACCAGGAGTTCCGCTATGCACATTGCCGCCAAACTCAAGGCGGAAGCCGGCCGCGAGGCTGAACACATCCAGCGCGAGGCAAAAGTCACCGCCCGCGCCGAGATTCTGAAAATGCGTGACGAAGCCGAAGCTGAACTCAAGGAACGGCGCAAAGAACAGGCCGGACAGGAAAAACGCCTGGTGCAGAAAGAGGAAGCTCTGGACAAGCGCGCTCAAGGTCTGGAAGAACAGCAGAAGGAACTGGATAAACAGCAGAAAGATATCACCGCCTTGCGTGAACGTCTGACCGGGCGTGAACAGGAACTTGCCGCGTGCATATCCCGTCAGATCGATGAATTGGAACGTGTTGCCGGTATGGCGCGTGATGAAGCGCGGGAAATCCTGCTGGAAAAACTTAAAAATGAAGTCCGCAACGAATCCGGTCTGCTGGTGCGCAATATGCTCGATGAAGCCAAAGAACGTTCGGAAAAAGAGGCAAACCGCATATTGACTTATGCCATTCAGCGCTATGCATCGGATTGCACCTACGAACGCACCACCGCGACCATTCCGCTGCCCAATGATGAAATGAAGGGCCGCATTATCGGCCGCGAAGGCCGCAATATCCGCGCATTGGAAGCCGCTACCGGGGTGAATATACTTATCGATGATACTCCTGAAGCGGTGGTGATCTCCTGCTTTGATCCCATCCGCAAAGAGGTGGCGCGTCAGCTTATGGAGCGTTTGATCTCTGACGGGCGCATCCACCCCAGCCGGGTGGAGGAACTCACCGCCAAGATCACCCGCGAGGTTGAAGAAGATGCTTACAGTGCCGGTGAACGCGCTGTGCTGGAAACCGGTCTGACCGGGGTGGCGCCGCAGTTGATCAAATTGCTGGGACGGCTCAAGTACCGTTACAGTTTTTCGCAGAATGTTCTGCAGCACTCGCTGGAAACTGCTTACTTTATGGGCGTTATTGCCGCCGAACTCGGGTTGGATGAAAGCAAAGCGCGCCGCATCGGTCTGTTCCACGATATCGGTAAGGCCGTTGACCACGAAGTGGAAGGCTCGCACGCTGCAATCGGTGCGGATATACTGCGTAAGCACAATGAACCCAAAGATGTGGTTCAGGCAGTGGCGGCACACCACGCGGAAGTGGAACCCACCAGTCTGTACGACATATTGATCAATGCGTGCGATACGCTTTCGGCTTCGCGCCCGGGTGCCCGCAGTGAAACCACTGAACTCTACCTCAAGCGTCTGGAACAGCTGGAAGCCATTGCCCACGAATTTTCCGGCGTGGAATCCTGCTTTGCTCTGCAGGCCGGCCGCGAAGTGCGCGTGATCGTCAGCCCGGAAAAAGTTTCCGAAGGCGAGGCGCAGATGCTCGCACGCGATATCTGCCAGAAAATCGAACACGAAATGAATTATCCCGGACAGATCAAAGTTACGATCATCCGCGAAACCCGTTCTGTGGAATACGCAAAATAACAGTTGGTTTTTTATGTTCAAGAGAGATTTATCCTCCATATCCCGCCGGGTGCGGCTGGAAGTTGATGAGCAGGTATTGCGGGACAATTTTGCCATTGTAAAAGAACACACTGCCGGCTGCAGGGTTTTGACAGTGCTTAAAGCCAATGCCTACGGCTGCGGCGCCGACCGGCTCGGTCCGCTGGTGGTAAAGGCCGGAACTGACCGCATAGGTGTAGCTGATCTGCACGAAGCATTGGCTATGCAGAAAGCGGTCAATAACGCTGTTCCGGTGCAGATTCTGGGGGTGGTTACGCCTGAAGAATTGCCGTATGCTGTGGAAAATGATCTGGTGCTGCCTGTAAACGGTCTGGCAATGGCGCGGCGCATTTCTGCAGAAGCCGGGCGTCAGAACAAAGTTGTGCGGGTGCACGCCATACTCGACACGGGGATGGGCCGATTCGGTTTGCTGGAAGATAATTATCTTGAAGAGATCAAATTGATAAGAAAATTGCCCAATCTGCAGCTGGAAGGTATCTATTCGCATTTTCCGCAGGCGGGAGTTGCCGGTGATGCCGGAACGCTCGGGCAGATAGAGATGTTCAAAAAAGCATTGACTGTGCTGGAAAAAGAGGGCGTTTCGTTTGATCTGCGGCACATTGCCGCATCTGACGGCATACAGTGCCAGAAACCCGCAATATCCGCGCCATTCAATCTGGTGCGGCTGGGGCTGTGCTGGTACGGTTTGAGCCGTGCGGAAAATGGTCTGCCGTTCCAGCTGGGGCAGTCGCTTAAACTCACTACCACGGTAGGGGCGGTGCGCCGTATGCCTGCGGGTTCCAACATCGGATATATGCGCAGTTGTATGCTCAAGCGCGACAGTATGGTGGCAACCATCTGTGCCGGTTATGCCGACGGTCTGCCGCTGGCGCTTTCCAATGCCGGAAGAGTGCTGATAAACGGCTGCAGCTGCCCGGTGCTGGGGCGTGTATCAATGGATTACACAATGGTGGATGTTACCGATGTACCCGGTACTGTAGAATGGGGTACTCCGGTAACATTGCTGGGGTGTGACGGCAAAGAAAACATTGAGTTCAGCGAATATGCCAAACTTAAAAATACTCATATACACGATATATTGTGCGCACTCGGCAGCCGGGTTGAGCGCGTTTACTGCTGAAAAATGGAGAATGATTTATGACTGTAATGACAATCGAAGAATTGCGGGCTTTTGCCGCGGCGGCGGTGGAACGCGTTGATCATCTGGGTGATTTTCTCAAGATAGAAGAGCGCCGTCAGGAGATGGCTGCACTTAATGAAAAGATGGCGGCACCGGATTTCTGGGATCATAAAGATGATGCACAGGCAACGGTTGCGGCGTTGAGTTCAGCAAAGAATGTGATCGAACCCTACGAAAAAGTACAGAAAGAAGTTGGAGATCTGGATGAACTCATTGAAATGGCGGGCGATGATGAAGAGATGCTGAACGAAGTTTCGGCAATGGTCGGCGAATTGCAGAAAGAACTCGATCAGCTGGAATTGGTGAGTTTTCTTTCCGGCGAACTTGATCACAACAATGCCTATTTCAGCATCCACGCCGGAGCCGGCGGTACCGAGTCCTGCGACTGGGCATCGATACTTATGCGTATGTACCGGCGCTATTTTGAACGCTGCGGCTGGAAAGATGAAATTCTGGATTTGCAGCCGGGTGATGAAGCCGGTATCAAGAGTGTTACGCTCAAGGTCAGCGGCGAATTTGCATACGGCTATCTGAAAGCCGAGCGCGGGGTACACCGTCTGGTGCGTATATCGCCCTTTGACAGTAATGCGCGGCGCCACACGAGTTTTTCGTCGGTGGATCTGATCCCTGAAATATCCGAAGATATCAATGTTGAGATCGAAGAAAAAGATCTGCGCGTGGATACTTACCGCTCCAGCGGTGCCGGCGGTCAGCACGTTAATACCACCGACAGTGCCGTGCGTATAACCCACCTGCCTACCGGAACAGTGGTGTGCTGCCAGAATGAGCGTTCGCAGCACAAAAACCGCGCCACGGCTATGAATATGCTTAAAGCGCGCCTGTACGAATTGGAAATGGAAAAGCGCCGCAGTACCGAAGATGCCATCCGCGGGGTCAAGACCGATAACGGCTGGGGCAACCAGATCCGCAGTTATGTATTGCAGCCGTACCAGATGGTCAAAGATTTGCGTACGGAAGTTGAAACCAGCAATACCGCAGCGGTGCTGGATGGCGATATTCAGGAGTTTATCGAAGCATATCTCAAACAGGTGCGGTAAGTTCAATGGCTGATGACGGAAAAGCTCTGCCGAAAAATTTTGTCTGTACGCTCAATGATATTCAGCGCGCACAGCTGGAAAATTACTGCCGCGATCACGGCTGGACATTTTCCGATCTGCCCTACGGTTACTGGAAAGCTTCCGGCAACAAGGTGAATGTGGCGGCATATAATTCCGGCAAAGTTACAGTGCAGGGGGCGGGAACTGCCGATCTGGTGCTCTATTTTCTGGAGCCGGAGGTTTTGAAAACGGTTGGTTTCGGATATGATGAAACTGCTGATTCTGCCAATGTTCAGGCGTCAGTTACTCCACACGGCGGGATCGACGAAAGCGGCAAAGGCGACTTTTTCGGACCATTGGTCATCGGTGGAGTTTATGTTGATGAAAAAAGCGGTGCTGAACTTGCCGCCGCCGGTGTTTGCGACTCCAAACTTATCAAGTCAGATAAAAAAATCTGCGAACTGGCACAGAAAATCCGTAATATAACTGCCGGAAAATTTGCCGTAGTGCAGGTTGGCCCCGAAGCATATAACCGCTTGTATGCATCGTTCGGCAATTTGAACCGTCTGCTGGCGTGGGGACACGCCAAGGTTATTGAAGAATTATTGATCAAAGTTCCGGAGTGCCCCCGGATGCTTTCGGATAAATTCGGCAATGAATCATTGATAAAAAATGCGCTGCAGAGCCGTGGGCGTAATATTGTACTTGATCAGGAAACCAAGGCTGAAAGTGATGTGGCAGTGGCGGCGGCATCGATTCTGGCGCGTGAAGGGTTTATCCGCATTATGGCAAAACTTTCGGAAAGTGCGGGCGTTACTCTGCCGCGCGGAGCCGGTGCCAATGTGCAGAGTATGGCAAACGAAATTGCCGCCAGTGATCCGGAATTGCTGAAAAAAATCTCCAAAACTCATTTCCGCACCTGGTACCGGGCTATGAATCTGCCCGAACCGGAAAAAATTCCGTGGCAGGGGAGAAACTGATATGCGTTTGACCGTTATATCCGGCAGTGATGATGCGGCAGTCAAATCGCGCGCACAAGCGGTAATTACCGAATGGCTGGGTGCGGAATTTGATCAGTCGCCGGATCTGGAGATCATCCGCGGCGATGATGAAACAGTTGCGCCGGAAGACTCACTCAACGAATTTCTTGCTTCAGCGCTGACGCCGCCGTTTTTCGGCGACGGCAAAACGGTCTGGCTCCGGCATTGGAGCGGCTTCAAGGCTATGAGTGATGCCAAAGCGACCAAAGCCGCTGAAACGCTGATGAATAATTTTGCCGAAAAAGTGGTCAAGCCCGCGCCGGTGGATGGAGTCCGTCTATTGGTGGACGGTTCCGGACTGGATGGCAGAAAATCACTGGCAAAATTGCTTAAAAGCAGCGAAAATGTTGAACTTGAACTGCTTAATCTGCCCGACCAGAAAGCGCGTGATTTTGTCCGCCAGCAGGTGACCAGTCTTACGGCACAGGTTAAAAGTGCCGGGTATAAACTTACACCTGATGCGGCAGAATACCTTACTGCCGCCACCGGAAGCGATGCGGCATTGCGGAACAATGAACTGGAAAAACTCTATTGCTATGTTATGCCCGAAAAGGTTATAACCCTTGATGATTGCCGTGCAGTTGTCACGTTTGATGTGGCAGCGGTAAGCTGGGAACTCGGTTCAGCGTTGAGCGAACGCAACACCGCCGGGGCATTGGCGCTGCTGACACCGCTTTTGCGCAACCTCAAACGCGAAAAAAGCTCCGGCAATCAGGAATTGAGTCTGCTCTGGAGCGTGGCAGGTACCTTCAGCGATATAGTGCAGACCCATAGTTTTATGCAGGAATTGAATGTACCGAAACGTTTCGGGCCGAACTTTTTTGATTCGCTGGATGCATCGTACAAAGAGCGGTTTCCGAAGAACAAACTTTTGAGTTACCACCCCTACCGCGCGTATAAACTCTGTGAAAGTGCCGCCCGCTGGCAGCCCCGGTCATTGGCAAAAGCGCTGGATCTGGTGGTCGAAGCACAGCGTAAAATGGTTTCCGGCGGGGATCCGCTTTTGACATTGGAAAAACTTATCATTGATCTGGGGAAATGTTGAATATGAGTAATAATTTACCGCTTGTAACGATTGGTGTATCAACATACAACCGCAAAGATTACCTCAAAGAGTCTCTGGATTCGCTTTTGCGGCAAACCTATTCAAATTGTGAGATCATTGTAGTTGATGACGGTTCCAGCGACGGTACAAAAGAGATGATGCAGGAGCATTACCCGCAGATAAAATATGTCTATCAGGATAACGCCGGTGATTCAGCGGCTAAAAATCACGCTGCCCGGTTGGCCAGCGGTGAATACATTGTATTTAATGACTCTGATGATGTCTTTCTGGATGATGCTGTGGAACGGCTTTACAATGCGCTGCCGGAAAATGAAAAAAACGCTGTAAGTTACGGTTCTTACATAACTATTGATGCCGCGGGAAAACGCTTGCCGACCAAACGGAAAACTGAACATTATCCGTCGGGTAATATTACCGGGGATCTTTTGAAGCATATATTGGTGAATTGTACTGCCGCTTTGATGCCGCGGAAGTTTTTTCTTGAACATAACGGATTGGGCAATGTCCGGCAGGTTGGAGCTGATTACGCGCTTTTTCTTGAACTCTCCACGCATTGTAATTTCTACGCGGTGCAGGACCCGGTTTTTCTGCGGCGGCGGCACGGCAGTAATCTTTCGGCGGCATCGTATGAAAAACTTGCAACAGTATATAAAGTTTTTGAAAATTTTTTGGATCGCCATCCGGAGATGTTGGCGTGTTATCCTGAAATCATCCGTAAGCGCCGCGGAGATTTTAATAATAAACTCTGCCGCGAGGCGTGCCGGGAAAAATCTTACCGACAGGCTTTGGAACACGCCCGCACGGCATTCAAATGTACGCCGTCGTTTAAGACTTTTTTCCGTATGCTGGCGTTGATTTTCAAGCATTGATCAGTTTTGTTTGCGCCGCTGCGAGGGACTTTGCCCGGTCAGACGGCGGACAAAACGCGAAAAAGTGTATATGTTGTTGAATTTCATTTGTTCGGCTATCCGGAGCAGGGAGTGCTCGCTGTAAAAAAGCAGGCGGTCTATGTTTTTGAGTAACTCTTGATCGATAAATTCTTTCACTCCGGTGCCGGGAGCGTATTCTGCAAGGGCAGCTCCGGCACGGTATTTAAGTTGATTGGAACTTATGTTGAGTATTTCAGAAGCCGTTTTAATGTTGATTTTTGCCCCCTCTTCAGCGATCAATGCAGAAAGTTTCTGCAATATTTCCGGCATTGGCGCAGTTTCCGGTACCGGAACGAGCGCTTCGTGGAGCATACTTAAAAGCAGCAGTTCCAATACTTTGCGGTTTTCATCAATGGGCATATAGTTGTAATTCCAACTGTCCCGGCTTTTCAGCGAGCCGATCACCCAGCTGCTCAAAACTCCGTTAGCTTGGAAAATCGGTTCCGGCGCAACGGTTCCCGGCAGATCGTTTACGGAAAATTTCAAAGAATAGTATTCCATATTATCGGGCGCATAACTCATAGCGTGTTCCGTTTCCGGCGGAATCAGCACCCAGTCACCGGCATTCAAGTGGATTTGCCGGGTTCCGGATCGCAGATCAATAAAGCCGCGTACACAGATCTCGATTTGGAAATAGCTGTGCCGGTGTGACGGAACATCCTGAAAAGTGTGATCAGAGTAACTCCAATAGAGGAGGCTGCATTGGGGAAACTTCATAAATCCTCCCGCAATTCCGGCAGATTCTGCAGCAGCAATACCCCCCCCAGCATTATTCCAGGCAGAAAAATTATTACGCCGAACGGCAGCGTGAAAAGAAAGTATATTGTCAAACCATACCCAAAAACTGAACTGCGATTGCGTTTGGCAGATGCGCGTGTCCGGGTAAAACTTCTGCCGAAGCGCAGCGCCGCGACCGCCAGATAACCGGTTCCCAGCCGGTAACTTATAAGCAGAATCGTCAGCAGAGGACCGATTACCGGCAATAAAATTGACGGCAGAATCATCAGCAGCATCCACAACAGTGTATTCCAACTGTAAAGCATTGAATCCAGCAATGCGCGCAGTTCAAAACCACGACTGTTGACCGGCAGAATGGTATTTCCGTTGGTCTGGATACAGCGTTCAATCAGTTTATCAAAGAAAACGCCGCCGAAAAGTTCATAAAATGTTCCGGCAGCAAAAAGTGTGATCAAGAGTACTGCCCCGGCGAAAAATATATAGATAAAGCCGGCAATCGGCACTTTGCTCCATTGCCAGAAATCCGGAAAATCACAGCTGTACAGAATTTCGACGGCAGTCCGCGCTGCAAGAAGTCCCATCCCCGCCAGCAGTATGTAAAAAAGTGCCACACATCCCAGCGGAAACAGCGAATATTTCCACAAACTGCGGTCACGGTAAAAATCCGCAATCCCCTGAAATACTGCACTGATCCCGTATAAAAAATTGCTCAACATAAAAAATCCTTTAACTGAACAGTTATAAGATATACTTTCAATGCAGATTTTTCAACCGGTGAAATCAAAAAAAATTATTTTATACAGCAGTTGATAAAACGAATTGGAAATAATGTTGTGATATATTTTATAGTCTCTGTTCCCCATACGGGCGGGTAAATAAACGCGATGTGATTAGCTTTTGTGCAGGGAACTTTAAAAACTTGAAGGGCATTTATCTTCTTTCCAGGTGGTCGAGCGCGGGGCTTCGGCAGAAGTTTTACGCGGACAAAAGTTTTTCCCGGGCTGTTTTTACAGTAAGATTGCTGTCGGGAAAAATCCATTCCGGAGCGATCTCGCTCAACGGCTGAAGCACAAAATCGCGCTCCTGTGCCCGGGGGTGCGGAATGGTAAGGCGGGGGGTGTCGGTGACCAGATCGCCGAAAATGATTATATCTATATCACAGGTGCGCACATCGTGATAAATGTGATCCGCCGGGCGCCCCAGAGTTACTTCAATACTTTGCGTAAGCTTCAACAGTTCTTCTGCACTGCCGCGCCAGTATCCGGTCAGCGCCGAATTGAAAAAATCCGGCGTACCTTCCGGACAGTCCACCGGGGCGGTTATGATGACAGCAGCGCGTTTTGTTACTGTAAAACCATTTTGCTGCAGCAGATCGCACGCCCGGTCAAAGAGCGTTTCCGCATCGCCGGAGTTGCTGCCCAGAGCAAGGGCGGCGGGAACAGGGTTTTTGGCATATAATATATTCATTTGTAATATTTTCAGATTGAAAAAATATAAAATTGCGTATATATTAGTATAAATTAATATAAAACGGCTTTTTTGCCACTTGAACCCAATATTTTTTCAGGATTTTTATTGATATGCTGCGTGTATATATGCTTGGTTCCGGCCCGATAGCGGTGCCGGTGCTGAAAAAACTTTACGAACAATCCAGTGCCGGTCTGCTGGAACTGGTCGGAGTCGGTACCCAGCCCGACCGCCCCGCCGGACGCAAACGCCAGCTTATGCCCACGCCGGTGGGGGAATTTGCGGCGGCAAATAATATAGTCATCGATAAATATGTTTCGCTCAACGACGGTACTGCGCAGAGCAAACTTGAACAGCTTGATCCGGATTTTCTGCTGGTGGTAAGTTATGGACAGCTTTTGAAAAAGCCGCTGCTGGAACTGCCGAAATACGGATGTGTGAATATTCACGCATCGCTGCTGCCGCGCTACCGGGGCGCTTCGCCGATAACGCACGCCATTGCCGATATGCAGAAATCTACCGGAGTGTGCTTTATGGATATGGAAGTCGGGCTGGACAGCGGCAAAGTATATTCCACTCTGGTGCGGGAACTTGACGGAACCGAATATGCTGATGCTCTTGAAATCGAACTCGGTGAAATGGCGGCGGAAAAAACACTTGAAACACTGGAAAATATCGCTTCCGGCGCGCTCCCCGGTACGGTTCAGGATCCGGCGCTGGTGACAATGACCACCAAACTCAAAAAGAGTGACGGCGTGATCGATTGGCAGAAATCCGCCAGCGTTGTCGAAGCAATGATCCGGGCATATACGCCGTGGCCGGGTGCGGTGTTCACTATGGAACTCAACGGCGAAACAAAAAGTCTTACCATTACCCGCGGCAAAGTGGTCGGCAATACGGAAAATGCCCCGGCGGGAACTGTTATAAAAGCGGACCGCCGCGGTTGGGTGATAGCCTGCGGAGAGGATGCTCTGGAAATCGTTGAAGTTGTTCCGCAGGGCAAAAAAGCAATGAGCGGAGCAAACTACCTGAACGGCTGCCGCGAGCCGCTGCAGGGTAAAAATCTTGTAAACGGGTGAAGATATGTTCAATGCCAGAAGCGGCAAGCAATTGATCGTAAATTGCGAAAAACTTGAAACCAGTGTGGCGTTGTTGAGCAACGGCAGATTGGAAGAATACCTTATGGAACGGCACAGCGATGCTCCGGTGCCGGGGAATATATATCTGGGCAAGATCGTTAATCTTGAACAGAAACTGCAGGCGGCGTTTGTGGATATAGGCTGCGAAAAAAACGCTTTTCTGCATTACTCTGATATGCTTACCGGCGCCGATGAAGCGCTGGATAAAATTATTGAATCCCAGCCGCCGGTGCCGGACGGAAAACGCAAAAAACGCGGCCGCGCCAAGACCGAAACGCTGCTGGATACTGCCATAAAACTGCGTAAACGCAAGCTGACAGTAAACGATATACCGGAAGTCTTCAAGCCGGGTATGGAACTGCTGGTTCAGGTGACCAAAGGCCCCATCGGCACCAAAGGTGCACGGGTCTCTACTGATATATCCATTGCCGGGCGGTTTCTGGTGCTGATGCCGTATGCTGATCACCTGGGGCTTTCGAGCAAGATCGAAGGTGAGGTGGAGCGTGCCCGTTTGCGTAAAGTGCTTGAATCGCTGGAACGGCCCGAAGGTATGGGGCTTATCTGCCGAACAGTGGGCGAAGGACGTAAAAGTATCTATTTCAAGCACGATCTGGATATATTGCTCGATTACTGGGAAAAGGTCGATGAGGCTCTGAACAAAGGCGTAAGTCCGGCACTGGTTTACCGCGAACCATCATTGCTGGAACGGACGGTACGCGATTTTATGACCGGCGAAATCGATGAAATCGTGGTCGATAATCTTGAAGCTTATGACTTGGTTTATGCCGCCATCAAAAAGTTCGGCGGCCGCAAGCAGGCGGCAAAAGTTACCCGCTACAAGCAGTCGCAGCCGATATTTGAAGCGTTCCAGATCAAAGAACAGCTCAATATGGTTTTTCAGCGCAAAGTACCCATTGCTGGCGGCGGATACATTTGTATAGATGAAACTGAAGCATTGATCGCCATCGATGTCAACAGCGGAAAATCCAGGGTCGGTCACGATCAGGCGGAATTGATTTTTCAGACCAATTGTGCCGCTGCCGAGGAGATCGCCCGGCAGCTGCGTTTGCGCAATATCGGCGGACTGGTGGTACTGGATTTTATTGATATGAAAAGTATGCATCATCGTGATGAACTCTATAAATTGATGAAGAAACTCACCAAAGATGACCGCGCCAAAACCCGCGTTCTGCCGGTGAGCAAACTCGGACTTATGGAGATGACCCGCCAGCGCGAACACGAAAGTATTCAGGATGCTGTCTATGTGCCCTGTCCATATTGCCGCGGCAGCGGGCTGGTCAAATCCCCTGAATCTATGAGTGTGGAGATCCAGCGGCGGCTGCTCTCCATATTGCGCAGCAAAAATTACCGCAAAGTGCCGATCCGGGTGAGTATGAATCCGGAAGTGCTGCAGCGGTTGAAAAATCAGGATGCCGGTCTGCTGGATGAGTTGGAAAGCGAATTCAAGCACGAATTGAGTTTCCGCGGCGATGAAACACTGCACATAGAAGAATTTTATATCTATAATGCTGATAACGGTGCTGAAATCGTATGACTGCCAAACGCATATATGTTGGTAAATACCTGCTGGCGGCAGTTTTGCTGGTTGCTGCCGCTGCTGCTTTTGTGTGGCGGTACGGGAGCAATAACAATTCTCCTGAAACGCAGATACGGCTGCTTTTAACTGAACTTGCCGGTAATTTGAGCAAAGCTCCGCAGGAAAGCACCGCCACGGCAATGATCAAGGTAAAAAGCATAGCCGATGCTTTTGCCGATCCCGTGGATGTGGCGATGGATCGTTACGCATTCGGTAAATATGACCGCGAAAAAATGCTTTCCAGTCTGGGCAGATACCGCGCGCTGGTCGGCAGCGCCGTGGTCGCAGTGGATGATATAAATATAGAAGTGACCGGTCCCGGAACCGCCAGCTGCTCTTTTTCCGGAAAATTTTCCGGTACGCTCAAATCCGGCAGCAGCGAAAAACTCATCCGTGATGTTGATGTGGAATTGATAGCCATTGACGGCAATTGGAAAATAAAAAAACTTAAATTCACCAAAGTATTACATTGAGATTTATATTATGATACTGCAAGTAAATCCTTCTCTGCTTGCCGGGAACGTGGCTGTGCCCGGATCCAAATCGCATACTATCCGCGCTATTGCCGGAGCATTGCTGGCTGATGGTACTTCCATTGTGCGCGCTCCATTGCACAGTGATGATACTTTCAGCACTCTGCGTGCAGCGGGCAAGCTTGGTGCACGTATTGCAGAGTTTGAAGACCGCTGGGAAATAACCGGCAGCGGCGGCAATCTTTCCACTCCTGCGGATGTTCTGGATATGGGCAATTCCGGTACCGGCTTGCGGATGCTCACCGCCGCCGCCGCGCTGGCAGCAGGCAAAGTTGCTTTTACCGGCGATGAATCGCTGTGCAGCCGCAATATGAAACCGCTGCTGGATGCACTGCGGCAATTGGGAGTACAGGTCGAAGCCGCTCCCGGAGACCGTGCTCCATTGAGTGTAAAAGGTGCTTTGCAGGGCGGAAAAACTCAAGTGGAGGCGCTTTGTTCGCAGTTTTTGAGTGCGCTTTTATTCGCCGCGCCTTGCGTGAAAAATGGCAATATGACTATTGAGGTCACCGCGCTTTCGGAAGAACCTTATGTAAATATCACACTCGACTGGATGCGTCTGCTCAAGGTCCAGTTTACTGCTTCTGAAGATCTTAAACACTTTACGATTCCCGGCAATCAGCGTTTGCAGCCATTTGATGCAGTGATTCCTGCTGACTTTTCCACTGCGGCATTCCCGCTGGGGGCGGGTATTATTGCCGGAAGTGCCGGCGGGGTGACGATCAAAAATCTTGATTTCAATGATGCCCAGGGCGATAAAGCAGTTTTCGGGATGCTTGAATCACTGGGGGCCGATCTTGTGTATAACTCCGACAAATCTGTGACAGTCAGCAAAAGCCGCATCCGCAGCGGTATTCTGGATCTGGGACAGACTCCGGATGCGTTGCCCCTGCTGGCAGCAGTGGCGGCAGCCTCGGAACCCGGCACGGTGATCAAATTGGTCAATGCTGCGCAGGCGCGCAACAAGGAAACCGACCGCATTGCCTGTATGACCAGTGAATTGCGTAAAATGGGCGCAAAAATCGATGAATATCACGATTCAATGACCATTTACGGCTCCAGTTTGCACGGGGCGGTTGTGGACAGTTATAAAGATCACCGTCTGGCAATGGCGCTGGCTGTGGCGGCGCTGGCGGCGGATTCTGAAGTGCTGATACTGGATGCCGAATCCTGTGCCGTGACCTATCCGGACTTTATCCGCGATTTCCGTAAGCTCGGTGCTGATTTCCGCGAACTGTAATCAGGGGAAAAAAAGAGGTTGCTGCAAACTTTTCTGAAGTTTTGCAACAACCCTTTTTGTGTGTACTGGAGAATTGTTTATTACCAGCCTTCAGCGATAGCGTAAACGATTCTTTTTGCCGCTTCATAGCAGGCCTGACGGACTGCACTCAAGCGCGCGCTTTCAATATCGGTTGCCGCCTGAAAACGGATTTCGCCGGCAACTTTGCCCTGCCGGACAGGTTCGCCGCGTCCGGGGATAATCAATTTGTATTCCACGGAAACTCTGGCACTCCATTCGGTGGGTTTGTATTCTTCATCATTTTCTATTGAGGCATCGCTGACATTGGCAAATGCTGCTTGAGTTACTGTCATATACAGCACTGCATCGGCACGGCGCTGATCAGAAAGCTTGAATGTGCCGTCCTGCATAATGACTTCGTTCATCATAAAACGCATATCCGAAGCCGTGTTGTAAACCGCCGTTTCGTTGACCACCGGCGCCACGGCAATCGAATCGAGCTGCGGGTGCTTTATAAAGCCTATACGGTAACCGCAGCCGGTCAGCATTGCCGCGGCAGCCAGAAAAACAAATGTATGCAAAAATTTACGCATTATTTTTTCTCCTTGGGTAAATTCAAATCATAAACCGGCAGCAGAAATTTGCCGCGGCTGTTTTCCGGTGCGATCAGGAGTTTGCCTTTTTCTTCAGGAAACTTGAGCATTTCATATTGCGGATAGTTTACCGGGATCGCCGGTTCGATTTTTTCAGGGAAATAACTTTTGTCCAATTTGGTCAGCAGTTTTTCGCTTTCAATAGCGGATTGTGTATCAGGAAAACGGCGCATAACTTCCAGCAGATAAGTCGTTGCTGATTCATTGTATCCTTCCCGGTAATAAAATTTGGCGATATTGTGCAGACGCTCTGCGTATGCGTTACAGGCATTGATTACGCACTGATTCACCCATTCGTTTTCGCTCAAATCAGGGTATTTGGCGCGGAATTCACGGAAAACAGCCATCGCTTCGTTGAAATTTCTGCCGTCGCCGTCTCCGGCAAGTGCCATTTCGCTCAAGGCGTTGCCCAGTTCCAGCATAGCGTAACGCGCTGTTTCGGTGCCGGGGTAGATCTGGATGATTTCGCGCAGCAGTTTGAGCGCTTTTTCATTTTCCGCATTTTCCAATGCCCGCACTGCCAGCCGCAGCCGTGCATTGGCTCCGCCGGGGGCATAAGGAGCGTGCTTGATTGCCGCTTCGTAAATTTCCTGCATCCGGTTTTTATCTGTCAGCCACGGAATAAACCGCAGACTCCAGAATGCCGGGTCGGAGTAACCGTGAAAATAGGCATCGCCAATAGCAAATTCCCGGTCAACGAGTTCTGCATAATTTATGCGCGTGGGATAGTTGCTTATGAGTTTTTCCAACGCATCAAACTCTTTGCCGCGGTAGCCGGCAAAACGGTAACAATCGGCTTCGCGCACAGCAGCTTTGTATTTGAGATCCGGCGAATCAGCTTCACTTGCAGCCTGGGCAAAAAGTTCAGCCGCATCAACATAATCGAGTTTCTTAAGTTTTTCAAGCCCTTCGGCAAACGTGCCGGCGGCCTTGGCATCATCGGCGGCCAGCGGCGCAGTCAGACAAACTGCTGCAATAAATATAAAAAATCTTTTCCAAAACATAAAAAATGCTCCCGCTTTTCTGTAAATACACTTTCATATATATAATGTAACGCCATTTTTGCAAAATTACAAGCCTCCTTGCCGTCTATTTTGCATTACGGGTTTGAAATAAACACAATATGAATGTATATTAAGCTTCAAAGTAACTGAAATCAAACCAAACGGGATATATAATTGTGAAGTTCAAGCACTTCTGGGAACATCGCGAGCGCTATTTTCTGGAGCTGATCGAAGGCAGGCGTCACAGCCGCGGCGACCGGATCCTGCTGGCGGCGCTTTTTGTGGCATCGCGCTTTTACCGTATGGCGGTGCAGTTCCGTTTGTGGCTTTATGATATACGCTTTATCCGCAACCACGCCATCGGCTGTCAGGTGGTGAGTATCGGCAACTTGAGCTGCGGCGGTACCGGCAAGACTCCGGTAGTGGAGGTCTTTGCCAAGAGTTTGAGCAAGCAGGGACGCAAAGTGGCGATCCTGAGCCGCGGTTACCGCAGCAAGGAACAGCGCAAATTTTATCAGAAAATTCTCGGTTTGTTCAGTGCCCGCAAGCGCGAAGTTCTGCCGCCGCGGGTGGTTTCCGACGGACGCGATCTGCTGCTGCAGAGCGATGCTGCTGGCGATGAACCGTATATGCTGGCAAGCAATCTCAAAAATGTAGCGGTTCTGGTTGATAAAGACCGGGTCAATGCCGGACTCTATGCCATTGATGAATATGCAACCGATACTTTGATCCTGGATGACGGTTTCCAGTATCTGGGGCTGAAGGCGCACGTCAATATTGTGCTGGTGGATTCTACCCAGCCTTTCAGCAACCACCACGTTCTGCCGCGCGGGGTTTTGCGTGAACCGATCAAAAATATCCGCCGTGCCGACTATGTGTTTCTGACCAAATCCAACGGCGGCAACCATTTGCGGCATCTCAAAACCTTTATCCGCCGCCACAATAACCGTGCGGAAATCATTGAATGCTGTCACAAACCTCTGTATCTGGAACGGGTTTTTATGCGTGGAACCCAACAGCCGCTTACAGATTTGAAAAATGCCCGCGTGGCGGCTATTTCAGCCATTGCCAAACCGGAAAGTTTTGAAGCATTCCTGACCGGGTTCGGCGCCAACATAGTGCATACGGCACGTTATGCCGACCATCACCGCTACACTGAACAGCAGATTCTGGACTTTGTGAACGAAGCCAAAGCTGCCGGTGCTGAAATGATCGTTACCACTGAAAAAGATGCTGTACGCATACCGCGTCTGCTGCGCGAGGATATAAATTTTTACTTTCTGCGTGTGGAAATCGATATTTTAAGCGGTCAGGAAAACTTTGACCAGTGCATCAAACGCATCTGCTTTCTGTAATTTTACCGCACCAGCAGGTGTCCGCCATCGATAACGTGCGAAGAACCGGTAATAAAAGCAGCTTTATCCGAACAGAGGTAAAGTATGAAATTCACCAGTTCGATCGGTTCAGCAGCTCTGCCCAGCAGAGTTCTCATATTTGCCATCCCCGGGCGGGTCAGCACCGGACCGGGGATCACACAGCAGGCACGCACATTGTGCGGTGCGCCGAGAATGGCAAGCGATTTGGTCATACCTTTCATAGCACTTTTTTCTGCCGAATAATCCAACGAGGCACCGCCGGAACCTTCTTCGCCGGTAACGGAACCGAAATTGATTATCACGCCGCGTTTGCGCTCCATCATACCGGCAAGCACTGCGCGGCAGCAGTAGATTGCACCGCGCAAATTGACATCCAACCCCCAGTCAATGACTTCGATGGGAAGTTTTTCAAAACTGGTGCAATTTCCGCAGCAGCGGCCGGACATTCCGCCGGCAGAATTGATCAATATATCCAGCGAACCGAAAGTTTCGACGATTTTCTTTTCGGCTGCTTCAACTTCCGCATATTTGCGGATATCAACTTTCATTGCAAGAACATTGCCGCCGGCAGCTTTTATTTCGGCTTCAGCCGCGGCGAGTGCTTCTTCATTCACATCCAGCAATGCCACATTAGCGCCTTGACGGGCAAGTTCCTTGCCTGACAGCAGCCCCATACCGGAGGCTCCGCCGGTAATCATTGCAGTTCTTCCCTCAAACTCCATAATCAAACCTTTCATTTACTGTTTTATCAACTGTTGGATTACGATAAATCAAATACAGATTTTTGCAATGTATTATATCAATAAAAAGCAGTACTATTCAGATAACAGTTATATGGAATCAGGGAAAATATCAGTGAAGGTGTATTTTTGGCGCAATGCATTCATAACTTCCGCTTCTCTGGAACGCATACTTTTGCGGTCTGTTTCATTGAGATCATTTTCTCCGGCGGCGTGCAGACAGCCGTGGACGATGTAAAGCATCAGTTCATCGGCAAAACTTGAATCGCTGCGTTCAGCGCCTTCGCGTTCGGCAAAAGGTACGCATACTAATAACTCCAGCCCCATATCGCCGGGAAACAATGCCTCCGGTTCTTCCAGATACGCCATAGTTATGACATCGGTAGTACCGGGTACATCCATAATTTCAACGTGGGCATCGGCCATAGCCTCATCATCCAGAAACCAGACCCGGAATTCCCAGTCGCCTCCGGTCGGCAACCCGGCAAGATCAGCGGCGTCGCGCATTGCTGCATACAAAAGTTTACGATTCGGCACCGGGCGCCGGACGCTCCGGAAAGAGTACGTTGTCTTCATCGCTGTTTTCATCCTTGGGGTATGCTATACGGCTGTGATACATTGTTGTAAGTGTACGCGCAAAACTTTCATTGATCTGCGAAAGTTCTTCCACGGTCAGATTGGCGTTGTCCAGCTGACCGTCGCGCCAGCGTTTGCGGAAAATTTCGTTGACCAACGCTTCAATTTTGGAGGCAGTGGGTTTTTCCAGAGTGCGGCACGCCGCTTCGCACGCATCAGCAAGACTGACTATGACCACCTCTTTTTCGTGCGGCAGCGGTCCCGGGTAACGGTAGTCGCTTTCCAGAACCTGTTCGCCATTCGAAATCGCCTGATGATAAAAATACTGGATCAGATCAGTACCGTGATGCTGCTGGATAAAACGGCGGACCGTACGGCACAATTTGTGCTGAACAGCCATATCCAGACCGTCTTTGACGTGGTTGCTGATGATCAGACTGCTCATCCGGGGAGTGAGTTTGTCGTGCGGATTGCTGCCGGACTGATTATTTTCAATAAAATATTCCGGATTTTTGATCTTGCCTATATCGTGGAACAGCGCTCCGGCGCGCGCAAGAACGGCGTTGGCTCCAATATCTTCTGCAGCGCTTTCTGCCAGCATTGCCACATTCTGACAGTGCTGACTGGTTCCGGGCGCCTGCAAATGCAGCTCTTTGAGCAGCGGGTGGTTGTAATCACAAAGCACCATCAGCGACATATTGGTACTGACATTGAAAAGCAGTTCAAAAAGGAATGTCAGCAGCATTGCCGCCACTGCAGTAAAGAGTGCGTTGCCCAGGGCCAGACAAAGCGAAAAGATCAGCAGTTTGGGTGCACTCATAATGTGCCAGACAATATTGAAATCCAGCAGCCATACTGTTATGGATACACACATAAAACTGCGCAGAAAGAAGCTGCGGTAATTGCCCGAGGGCCGCACCAGCAGCCCGCAGAGTGCGCTCAATACAAAGCCTTCCAATGCCACATTGAACGAGGCATCGAGCATCAGCGCCGAGATCATCGCCGTAAAAAATCCAATATACAGCGCTACCCGGTACCCCGCCATAACTGTCAGCAATACAGCCGGCAGTGCCAGCGGCAGGGCATCGGCGATCAGTTCCGGCGGAATGGCAAGCACCCCGCTGAAAAAGTAAAACGTTTCCATTGCCAGATAGTTTATCCCCAGAGATACGGCAGTGACTGTTACGATCATAGCGATCCGGCGTGAACTGCGGGTTATCTCCGGATGGATGTGGGCTAAATAGAACCCGGCAAAGAGGATCAGTATCAGGCTCCAGAAGGTGTTATGCAGCAGGTTCTGCCAGCGGTTTTCATCCTGTGTACGCTGCTTGAGGACCGCTTTCTGGGCATTGAGCGCATCAAGTACTTTGCTGGTTACCAGCGCGTTGCGCTTGATTATGACATCATTTTTGCCGACTTCCACCATTACCGGCTGAACGGCTTTGATCGCGGCTTCGCGCCGGGCAATGGTGCGTTTGCTGTCCAATTCCAGATTGCCGGTATTGCCCAGCATAGTTCTCATCAACCGGGTCAATGCAGCGGTATCAAGTTTAGCCATCCGTATTTCCGGACTGTAACTCAGCAGCAGCGATGTAAGGTGTTCTGCTGCCTGATTGATAGTCATTACACTGTGCAGATTCCGCACCCGGCGGTCGCGCCCCGCGCTGTCCACCAGCCGCACCGGTGAATCCGGAGCCGGGTTGGTCAGGCGTTCCAGATCGATCACCCCGGCGTTGAGCAGCCGCAGAACCTCTTCCTGAAACTGATCACGCAGCAGTGCATCGCTGCCTAGGCGTGAAAGTACCAGAAACGCCGCCGGACTCAAAGCGGCGATTTCCTGACTCAAAACATTTTCAGAAGGTGTGTAAACCTGGGATTTTTTTTCCAGCGCCACGCGTTCAGCAGTTATGGTCTGCAGCTTGCCGGCTTCCTTGATTATCTGCTCATTGCGGGCATTGGACAAGCGGAAGTAGCGCGGCTGCATAACGGTGGCTTCTTCGCGCCTGGCGGCGGTGGCGGCTTTGTCTTCAAAAGTAAAGTCCACCCGGGCAAAAATAGTTGACGGAGCCAGCTGGTTGGCTACCAGTTCCGGATATTGCCGCAGTTCCGGCAGGGTCAGAACTGTTACACAAACTGCCAGCAAAGCAGTGGTCAGCGCCAGAGTCAGCACCGGTGAGCGGTCCGCCGCTTCGCCCCAGATCGAGTCGGTGCGGCGTTTGCGTGTGCCCAACTGTCCTTCGCGCTCCATCCGGCGGCGTTCAAAGAATCTGGTAATAAAATTGCCCATAAAAAAGCCTGTGGTTTGAATTTTCAGCGCAAGCCGACAGCTTTGCGCACTTTGTCCATAGTCACTGCCGCTGTGGCGCGGGCTTTTTCGGCTCCGCACTTGAGGATGTTCCACACTTCAGCGGGATCTTTGGCAAATTCTTCGCGCTTGGCACGCATCGGGGCAAAGTAGCTGTCAACCGCTTCAAACAGTGCCTGCTTGGCGTGACCGTAACCGTAGTTGCCGGCGCGGTAATTTCTGCAGAGTTCGTCGTATTGTTCCGGCGCGGCAATGAGTTTGTAGAGTTTTGCCACATTGCAGGTATCGGGATCTTTGACATCTTCCAGACCTTTGGAGTCAGTAACAATGCTCATAATCAGTTTGCGGATGGCTTTGGGTGCCCCGAACAGCGGAATAGTGTTGTTGTAGCTTTTGCTCATTTTCTGACCGTCAAGACCGGGGATCACTGCTACATTTTCGGCAATGTGCCCGTCGGGTACGGTAAAGACTTCGCCGTAACGCTCGTTGAAACGGATCGCCAGGTCGCGGGTGATTTCCAGATGCTGTTTCTGATCTTTGCCCACCGGCACCAGATCGCTCTGATAAAGCAGGATATCTGCCGCCATCAGCACCGGATAGGTGAACAAGCCGGCGTTGGGCATAAAGCCTTTGGCAATCTTGTCTTTGTAGCTGTGGGCGCGTTCAAGGAACCCGACGGTGGTGATGGTATTGAGTATCCACATAAGTTCGGTGACTTCCGGCACATCGCTCTGCCGGAAAAAGGTGGTGTGTTCCACATCCAGCCCGCAGGCAAGAAAGTCCAGCGCCACATTAAAGACCCGTTCCCGCAGCGCTTCCGGATCCGGACTGGTGGTCAGCGCGTGGTAGTCGGCAATAAAAAGATAGCTTTCGCCGAGTTTCTGGAACTCCAGATTGGGCAGCATTGCCCCGAAATAGTTGCCCAGGTGCAGGGTGCCCGAAGGCTGGAAACCGGAAAGAATACGCATATATAATACTCCTGATTTGATGTAAAATTGTTAAATTTGTTATAATTTACCATCATTTTGCATTGATTGCAAATAACTGGCGCTTGCATTTACGGCGAAAACGCCTATATTATTTAAAAAGAATCCGCGCACAAGGTTTTTTGCGCATTTGTTCGAGAATTTTTATAAACCAGTCAGTGTACAGCTGTTGATGCAGAGAGTCTGTCAAATTGTGTGCAGCAGCCAGAACACTGCATTTTCACCAAAGGGGAAAAATGAAACCATTTTTTGCATTTGCCGGTCAGGGCGCCCAGGCCGTGGGTATGGGGCGCGATCTTTACGAAAAGTATGCGGCAGCCAAAGCTGTTTTTGATGAAGCTGACAGCGTGCTGGGTTACAGCATCAGCGAATTGTGCTTTGAAGGTCCGGCGGAAAAACTTACCGAAACCATCTACTGCCAGCCCGCCATTTACACAATGAGTGTGGCGTGTCTGGAAGCCTTCCGCAGCCGCTTCGGCGAAAGCGTGGTGCCTTCAGCCTGCGCCGGTTTGAGCCTGGGCGAATACGGTGCGCTTTACGCCGCCGGAACTTTCGGTTTTGCCGAAGGGTTGAAGCTGCTGGCGCGCCGCGCTGAACTTATGGACAAGGCCTGCAGCGAAAGCAAGGGCGCTATGGCATCGGTTTTGAGTACTGAACGCTCGGTCATCAAAGAGATCTGCGGCGGCTGCGAAGTTGATATTGCTAACTTCAACAGCCCCGGTCAGGTGGTTATTTCCGGCGATAAGGCGCAGGTTATCCGCGCTATTAAGTTGCTGCAGGAAAAAGGTTTGCGCAAGATCATCCCGCTGAACGTTGCCGGCGCGTTCCACTCCCGGTTGATGAAGAGTGCCGGTGTGGGACTCAAGCCGGTACTCAATGCCGCCGGACTCAAGATGCCGTCAGTGCCGGTTTATCACAACCTTACCGCAGCTCCGGCCTCGACTCTGCCGGAACTTAAAACCAATCTTGCCGGTCAGGTGGCAGGTTCGGTGCGCTGGGAAGAAACGGTCAAGGCGATTGCCGCCACCGGCGCGGATACAATGATCGAATTCGGTCCGGGCAATGTGCTTACGGGGCTTCTGCGCCGCACGCTGCCGGATATGAAATATTTTAACATCAACAGCGTTGAAACTCTGGAAGCATTTACGCTTAACTGAAAGGAAATATTGTTATGAGTCTGGAAAAACGTCTTGAAGGCAAAGTTGCTCTGGTGACCGGTGGTGCCCGCGGTATCGGTAAAGCGATTTCGGCGCGTCTGGCGGCGGAAGGCGCCAAACTGGCGATCGTGGACATTATGCTGGATGTTGCGCAGGCAACTGCCGATGAATTCAATGCACAGGGCTTTGAAGCCAAGGCATACGCTGCGAACGTGGCGGCTTTTGCCGATGCTGAAGCCACGGTGGCTGAAGTGGTCAAAGATTTCGGTTCGCTGGATATTCTGGTGAACAATGCCGGTATCACACGCGACACATTGATGCTGCGTATGACCGAAGAAGATTTCGACAAGGTCATTGCCGTCAACCTCAAAGGTACTTTCAACTTCACCAAAGCTGCTATCCGTCCGATGATGAAGGCACGTGCCGGCAAGATCGTCAACATTGCTTCGGTGGTCGGCCGTATGGGTAATGTCGGTCAGGCCAACTACGCCGCCAGCAAAGCCGGTGTGATCGGTTTGACCAAGACTGTGGCTAAAGAATTTGCCAGCCGCAACATTCAGGCCAACGCCGTTGCCCCCGGTTACATCATTACCGATATGACCGGCAAACTTTCCGAAGAAGCCCGCGAAGCCTTTATGCAGGTGATCCCGATGAAGCGCGGCGGTACTCCGGAAGATGTTGCCAACGTGGTCTATTTCCTCTCCTCACCGGATTCAGATTATGTTACCGGTCAGGTGATCAATATTGACGGCGGTATGCTGATGTAATATCAGCTGCGTGAAATGGTGGAAAATCTTATTTTTGCAACAAAAATTTGATTTTTCACCGTTCAGTGCTATATTATAGAAAGCGCATTTGGCATCGGTTGATTGCGCAATATGGTAAAGAACCCAAGTCAGATATAAGATAAACCCCAAAATTGGAGAAGTAAAATGTCTGCTGTAGAAGAAAAAGTGAAGAGCATCGTTGTCGCCCAGCTTGGTGTCACTGAAGATCAGGTCACCAAAGACGCAAAATTCATCGAAGACCTCGGTGCCGACAGTCTCGACCTCGTGGAACTCGTGATGGCCTTCGAAGAAGGTTTCAACTCCGACATTCCGGATGAAGATGCCGAAAAGCTGACCACCGTCGGCGCCGCCATCGAATACATCGAAGGCAAGATGGCTGAATAATTCAGTCTGAAAGTTTTCGTAAAAAAGATCCTCCGTTATAAAGCGGGGGATTTTTTTTGTCCTGTTCCGGGACCGGTGAGTGGCGCCGCATACGCGGGCAGTACGGCAGATGGCACCTTGGTGGCGCCGCATACGCGGGCAATACGGTAGATGGCGGCTTGGGAAGTATTGAGAAGTATTGGGAAGTATTGGGAGGGTTTGGGAGGAAATATTGCCGCCTTTACTGTAAGCAATACGGTTTGATGTTGCAACACCGGTTTAAAGCGGCAAAGAAAACTCCCAAAATTTCC
>JAZNBV010000072.1:0-6898 GCA_045587205.1 Victivallaceae bacterium | reverse complement strand
TGCGCCGCAACGCACAACTCTGCGCCGCGAAAGCGGCAGAACTCTACGCCGCATACGTTTAGTGGCGCCGCATACGCGGGCAGTACGGTAGATGGCGGCTTGGGAAGTATTGAGAAGTATTGGGAAGTATTGGGAGGGTTTGGGAGAAAGTATTGCCGCCTTTACTGTAAGCAATACGGTGTGATGTTGCGACGCGGTTTTAAAGCGGCAAAGAAAATTCCCAAAATTTCCCAAAGCCTCTCAAAATCTCCCAAAATCTCCCACGCCGCCACACACAACTTTGCGCCGCGAAGGCGGCAGAACTCTACACCGCCACGCACAACTTTGCGCCGCGAAGGCGGCAGAACTCTACGCCGCAACGCACAATTCCGCGCCGCGAAAGCGGCAGAACTCTACGCCGCATACGCACAACTCCGCGCCGCTGATTGACTGCTTAAAGAGAATATTTGCAACAAAGATCATAAAAAAACGGCTGGATATTTGATTTTCTGTTTTATCGTGCTATTTTATTCGTTTTGCGGGATGAAATAATTATAAATTATAGAATATATAAAACTTCAGGAGAAAAAAATGAGTGTTGATGTTTTGATCGGTACCCAGTGGGGTGATGAAGGCAAAGGCAAACTTATCGACGTGCTGACCAGTGATGTGGATGCCGTAGTGCGTTTTCAGGGCGGCAGCAATGCCGGTCACACGGTGGAAATCGGCAGTGAAAAATATGTTCTGCACCTGGTGCCGTCGGGAATTTTCCGTCCGGGCGTGGCGTGCATTATCGGTAACGGCGTGGTGGTTGACCCCATCGGCCTGATGGAAGAAATGACCGCGTTGACCGAACGCGGTTTGGATGTCAAACAGATCTTGTTGAGCGATCAGGCACAGCTGATTTTTGCGTACCACAAGCGTGCAGATGCTATGAAAGAAGCTGCGGCGGCAAAAGTCGGCAAAAAGATCGGTACCACCGGCCGCGGCATCGGGCCGGCGTACTGCGACCGCGCGGCGCGTACCGGTCTGCGTGCAGGTCTGCTTGCCAAGCCCGAATCACTCAAAAAGGCTTTCTATGATCATTGCGAACGCTACAACAAAGAGTTTGCCGCCAACGGCGTGGAAACGCTCAATGTTGACGAAGAATATGCCAAGCTGGCAGTTGCCGCAGAATATCTGGCGCCGTTTGTGACCGATACCGTTGTGGCAGTGAACAAACTTATCAAAGCCGGCAAAAAGATTCTGTGCGAAGGTGCACAGGGTACTCTGCTGGATGTTGACCACGGTACCTATCCCTATGTAACCAGCAGCAGTACTATTTCCGGCGGCGCCTGCAGCGGAGCGGGTATTGCCCCCAAGCACATCGGCACTGTCTGGGGTGTGGTCAAGGCATACACTACCCGCGTAGGTGAAGGACCTTTCCCGACCGAACTTTTTGATGCTGACGGCGAAGAACTGCGCCGCATCGGCCGCGAATTCGGAGCCACCACCGGCAGACCCCGCCGCTGCGGCTGGTTTGACGCGGTTGCCACCCGTTACAGCTGTATGATCAACGGCGTGGATAAAATGGCGATCACCAAGCTTGACGTGTTGGATACGATGAAAGAAATCAAAGTCTGCGTAGGCTACGATATCGACGGCAAAGTGATCGATTATGTGCCCAGCGATGTGGAAGATATGGCAAAAGCCAAGCCGGTTTACAACACGGTTCCCGGCTGGGCGTGCTCTACTGAAAATGTCACCTGCTACGCGGATCTGCCGGAAAACGCCAAGCGTTACCTTGACTACATTGCAGAACTTGTGGAGTCGGAAGTGGCAATCGTTTCGGTGGGCCCCAAACGCGAACAGACCTTCCTGAAATAATTTCTGCCTGAATATATTTAAGGCTTAAAAACGGATGCGGCGCGGTTTTTTCTTAAAACATATTCCTGATACAGATGCGGTCGATTTCAAACCGCTTGTGCGGGAATTGCGCTGCTGGGATCTTCTGCAGTTGACAGTAATGATACTGCTGCTGGCTGCAGGAGTGCTTTTTATTGCCACCACCGGCAGCCAGATCGGCACGGAGCACGCGCTGGGATTCTGGCGTAAACAGCTTGTCTGGATAGGCATCGGCACAATAGCCTACATTGCCGCAGCGCGCTGCGATTACCGCAAACTTATTCCCTGGGTGTGGTTTTACTACATAGCATCAGTAATATTGCTGGTGCTGGTGCTTTTTATCGGCAAAAAGGTCAACGGAGCGACCAGCTGGATCGATTTCGGGCCTGTTCAGATACAACCGTCGGAGTTTGCCAAACTCGGGGTGATCTGGTTTCTGGCGGCAATGCACGGCAATATGCTGTTCAAGATCCGCAAATTCACCCACATACTCTTGAGTTTTGCCGCATTGGGTGTACCGGTAATACTGATTGCCGTGGAGCCGGACTTCGGCAGTGCCATTGTGCTGGCACCGGTGGGGGCGGTAATGGTTTTTACAGCGGGGATCAACTGGAAATATCTGGCGATCGCCGCCACTGCGCTGGTGGTGATTTCCGGGGCATTGACGGTCAACGAACTGCTGGAGATAAAGCCGCTTTTGAAGACCTATCAGAAAGAGCGCATCAAAACCTTTCTCAATCCCGAACGCGACCTTGCCAACCGCGGTTACAACGCATATCAATCCCGTCTGGCGGTGGGTTCCGGCGGAATGTGGGGCAAAGGCATCGGTCAGGGTACGCAGAATCCGCTGGGGTATCTGCCGCAGTCGGTTTCCAACAACGATTTTATCTTTTCGGTATTGGCAGAAGAAACAGGTTTTGCCGGAGCATCGACATTGCTTGCAGCATACATAATACTGCTTTACACGATACTGCGCAATGCATTTTTTGCCGCGGACAGTTTTGCCCGTCAGAGTTCCATCGGCATAGCAGCATTGATATTTGTGCATTTATTTATCAATATAGGTATGAGTGTGGGCGTTACACCGATAACCGGTCTGCCGCTGCCGTTTTTGAGTTACGGCGGCAGTTTTGTGGTATCTATGATGCTGGCACTCGGTTTCACCCAGTCAGTTTACCGCCGCAACATTCTTTCCCGGGAGACCGAACGTGAATACAACAGCTGAAAAACTTCTGCCCGATAATAAATACTGGTACTATTTTCTTAAAATCTGCTCCATACCCCACCCTTCCGGACACGAGGATGCACTGCGCGGTTATCTGGCGGAAGAAGCGGCAAAACACAATCTTTTCTGCCGTGTGGATAAAGCCGGCAATCTTGCCATCGACCGTCCCGCCGCAGCGGGGTTTGAAAACAGTCCGGTCGTGATACTTCAGGCACATCTGGATATGGTTCCGCAGCAGGCGCCGGGAGTGGAATTTGATTTTTTGTGCGACCCGATCCCGGTGCAACTGGAAGGCGACTGGGTCACCACCGGCGGCAAAACCACGCTGGGCGCCGATGACGGTATGGGTGTGGCACTGGCAATGGAACTGCTGACCGCGCCGGATTTGCAATGCGGCGCATTGCGCGGTGTGTTTACTGTATCGGAAGAAACGGGTCTGGGCGGCGCGGAAGATATTGCTCCGGAATTTCTGCAGGCTGATATACTCTTTAATCTGGACAGCGACGTAACTTTTACCATCGGCTGTGCCGGCGGCTCGCGCTTTACAGCTCAAGCAGAGCTGGAATGCCGCGCGGCGGATAAATCGCACAAAGCGGTAACTTTAAAACTTAAAAATATGCTGGGCGGCCATTCGGGAGTCGATATCCACCGCAACGTGGGCAGTGCCGCAGTGGTTACGGGCAAATTGCTTGCAGAAATCAGCCGGTCCGGTTTTGCCTTGAGTTCGGTTCTCTCCGGAACACTTGCCAACGCCATCGCGCGTGAAGCAGTCGTATGCGGCACGGTGCCGCCGGAGCATTACGCAGAAATCGCGGCGGTGATCGAAAGATATAATAAAGAACTCAATGCGGAGTTGGAAACAGCTCCGGATACACCGGTAACTTTGACAATGGAAAGCAGCGCGTCAGTTCCGGATAGAGTTCTGACGCCTGAAGCACAGGCGGATCTGCTTGCCGTCTGGAACCTGCTGCCACACGGAGTGCTGGAAAAAGAGTGCGATGGATCTACCGGTACCAGCAGCAATCTGGGCGTGGTCAGCGGCAGCTCCGGCAGCGCGTGGCAGTTTACCTTGCTGGTTCGCAGTCTGTACGATGATCGCCGCAACGCGGTAACGGCTGAAGCCCTGGAACTCTTGCATAAGTACGGTTTTGCCGGGGCTGTGGATTCAGCATACACCAGCTGGGAACCCAGCCGGGAATCGGAATTGCTGGAATTTGCCTGTAAAGTGTATAAAGATGTGCTGGGAAAAGATCCTGAACGCTTTGTTGTCCACGGCGGTCTGGAGCCGGGGATATTCTGTGGGATGAATCCTGATCTGCAGATGCTTTCATTTGCGCCTGCGACGTGCGCTGTACATTCGCCGCAGGAAAAATTGAGTATTACCGATTCGGAAAATATCCGCAAACTTCTCCGCGCTCTGCTCGAAGGTTTGAGAAAGGCTCTGTTCCCAATAAGGGTCGGTACTTGAGGAGGGGAAAAAGACCTTTTGCTGGATCGGTCCTTTTTCCCCTCCTCAAACTCCACCCCTTTTTTCCCTTGTCCGCCGTAGCCTTGGCGAAGGTGGAAAACCTTTTCCCGGCATTTATCTTTTTGCTCCGCAAAAAGATAAATGCCATTCAAATTTTGAAAAATTCTCAATGCACAGGTATATATGTCATTTTTTACTACCTACCCGCATTGGGAACAGAGCTTAAGATTTTTGAAATTGCCTTTTTCAATCAAGTTACAAACAGCACGGAGGATGTTTTCTGTTGATTACTTACATCACCTGCTTGGCTTTTATTACTCTTTAGATTTCGGCAAAAGCGTATTCAAATACAGAGTCAAACGCTTCCAATACTCCGGGGCGCACTGCGGCAGCGGAGCGCCTTCCAAGCCGGCTTCGATAACAGCATCAAAGAAGGTACTGACTTTTTCGTCTTCAAACTCCGGCAGCAGACCGTTTTCCTGCAAACATGCCAATTTTATTACGGCTCCGCACGCCTCCGGACTCCACAATGCCGAACCATTGGCAGCATTGAGCGCCAGATTGCCCAGCACATGGCGCAAAGTATCGTAAACGATCGCCATAGGCAGTTCAGGCGCAGAATTATTCAGCACAAAGTTTGCGATCTTGCCGCTTAACTTGTAAATATCCAGCCGGTCGGCAATGGGCGCAAAAGAGGTTATCAATTCTGCATCAACAAGTTTGCTGGGGCCTGTTTCGGAAAATTCAAAGCCGATTTCCAGCTCATTAAAGCAATCCAGCACCGGAAATTTTTTGCCGGAAACGCTCTGCGCCCCATAACAGACCAGCTCCATTTTTCCCCAATCCGGACTTACTGCTGTTGCCATTACATCGGCTTCCCTGAACATGGTTCTCCGCAGAATTATTACCGTAGTGCGTTCCATAACTTACTCCGCATTCTGTGCTTGAAGTTCTGTTTTTTCCGCATTTTTTTGCAGCTCTGACAACGCCTTGTTGTACAAAGTCCTGAAACGCTCAAAAACCGCTTCCCGGGCATCAGGCGGAACTTGCCCGACTGCCACAAACCGGCGTAAAAACTCATCCAGTTCAGTAATCGTCAACTGATAATCATTGCCGCCGAAGTTGCCGGTAATTGCACTTTGCAGTTCACTGGCAAGATCGCCGCCGCCGGAAATAATACTGCATTCTCTCAAGCGTTCTTCCAATTCGCCGCAAACTTTCAACCGCCTTGCCAGGTGATCGATAAGTTTATCATTGTCATCTCCGGGGTCAATGACAGATTCCAGCTGTAAAGCACTTTCCAACTGATGCATGGCATCCTGATGATGCAGTTGGCAGAGTTCTTTTTGCAGCTGCTCGTAAAGCGAATTCCATTTTTCAGCAGCATCCCGTGCCGGACGGATCGCCTGCGACTCCCAGCGCTGCTGGTTTGCCAGCAGTGCCTGTTCAATTTCTTTGACCGGAGCATTACCGCTGACGGCACGGGATAATATTTCTGATAATTCAGTGCAAATGATCTCCGCCTGCCTCCGGGCTTCGTCGCCGGCTTCCCGGTGTGCAGCAAAAATATTTTCTATCGCCCGGTTGAATCGGGTATAAAGTATACGGTCATCATTGCCGGCTGACGGTACACTTTTCCACGCTTCACGCAAAGCTGCCGCTTCGCTTTTAGCTTGCAAAAATGGTTTTTCCAGCAATGCTTCAGCGGCTTCGCACAACTCTTTTTTGCGGGCAGCAGCGGCAAAAAATGATTTTTTGCGTTCTTCCCAAGCCGCATTGCGCCGGACAAAAAAGGCATCGCAGGCGGCATGGAATTTTTCAAACAATTCACGGTCAACAGCACCTCCGGCAGAACCGGCACTCTTCCAAAGTTCCTGCAACTCTTTGAGCCGGGTGGAAGTTTTGTTCCAATCTTCGGACTCCGCAAGAGCTTCAGCCTCGGTCAAAAGTGCTGTTTTGGTCTCTTTTGCCTGCTGTTGCCGGGCATTTATCTCATTAAAAAACTTCTCCAGTCTTTCATGTAATGCCCCGCAAATATTGTGGTAACGCTCCCTCAATTCTTCAAATTTTTCATTTGGAACCGGCCCGACCGCATTCCAGCGTTCACGCAGCATCCGGAATTTTTTGGCAACCTCAAAAAGTTTTTCGTCGGGCTGGAGCATAAGTTTTTCCAATGCCGAACAAATGTCCAGCTTCAGTGTATAATGTTCCCAACGGGCAATATCCCGGGCTTGCGCCTGCGCTCTGGCACGCCGCCGCAGTTCCCGCTCTGCCTCCATGATCTTTTCCCGGTATTCGACAACTTCTGCGGGCGGATTGCTCAAACTGCCGGCATTACTTTC
>JAZNBV010000071.1:0-21740 GCA_045587205.1 Victivallaceae bacterium | reverse complement strand
TTTTTTAAGGTTTTGCAACACCCCATTTTATGTTGGGATCATACCCGCTTCAGCTGACGGTAACAGCCGCCGGGAATTTATCTTTTGCAGCCGACCACTTGAGTAAGGATCACATATTTAGAGGCGGGCAGTTTGAGTTCTTTCTGCCAGACATTTTTATCAAAACTGCCGCAAACGACCGTATTGAATCCAGCCGCAGCGCAGTACAGATAAATATTCTGCATTATGGCACCGGCTTCAAATGCCGGATAAACTTCATTGCCGTCAAACGCATCGCGGTCGGCAACCATCACCAGCACCAGCGGCGCTTTGACACCCATCTTGCGGCCGTCAGAATAAGAACGCATATCAGTATCGGAGATTTTAGTCAGGATATTTTCTGCCACATTGTGTTTGTAAACACCTTCCGGCAACGCCACATACATTTCCACAGCATTGATACCACGCGCTGCCGGAATGGTGCGTTTGCCGTCCGGACGGTTTACGCCGTACGCCGCCCAGAGCAGATTGGATATATCCAGTTCGCTCAACGCGCGGCGGCTGAAAGTGCGGTTAGTTTTGCGCAGTTCCAGAGCTTTTTTCAGCGAAACATCGTTTTTAAGATTGGCACTGGGCAGTTTGATTTCGTTATCATCGGCACAAAGTGAAATCGCTACGCCGCAGCAGAGTGCCACCAGTGTAAAAGTAAGAGTTTTCTTCATAATAATATTGACCTTTTCTGTTAAAATCTTCTTTATTATAGCACACAAAAAAATATTTTTCAATTTTTTGAACAATTTTTCTCCAATCTGTTCCCGACCGCTTGTTAAATACATCAATATTTTCTGAAACCGGCATCTGGCTGCACGCACGGACTCTCCACAGAAACATCTTTTCAGTCAGTTGCCAGCAGCCGTTCTTTCAATCTGGTGTAACGCACTTCGGAGCGGTAGTTGGCAACAGCCATTTCCAGAGCTTTGCGGCTGCCGACGATGACCAGCAGTTTTTTGGCACGGGTCATTGCGGTGTAAAGCAGATTTTTATTCAGCATCATATAGTGCTGCGAAAGCATTGTAACGATCACCGCCGGAAATTCGCAGCCCTGTGATTTATGCACCGTTACAGCGTAGGCGTGAACAAGTTCGCTGAATTCATCGGAGGAGTATTTTATCAGCCGCTCATTGTCAAACTTTACAGCAATAACGCGTTCTTTGCTGCTGATATAGCGGATTATGCCCATATCGCCGTTAAAAACATTTTTGTCATAGTTATTGCTTATCTGCATAACTTTATCATCTAATTTGAAAACGCGTTCTCCGGCTTCAATAAAATCCTTTTCCCCGCCGTTGAGCAGATTCTGCAGCGCGCTGTTCAAATTGACCGTCCCGCACAAACTGCGGTTCATCGGGGTAAGCACCTGAACTTCATCAACAGGATCAAAGCCGAAACGCTCCGGAATGCGTTTGAGCAGTTTTTCAACTACATTCACTGCCGCCGCCGGTTCATCCTGTTCTATCCAGTAAAAATCCTGCAAACCGTCATTTTTATCACTGCTTCCGGTCTGCGGAAGCAACCCGGCATTCACCCGGTGGGCATTGGTGATGATCAGACTTTCACTGCCCTGCCGGAAAATTTTAGTCAATCTGCACACCGCAAAGAATCTGCCGCACTCCAGAATATCAGCCAGCACCCTGCCCGGTCCCACGGACGGCAGCTGATCAGCATCGCCGATCAGAACCAGCCCCGCACCGGAACGCACTGCACGGAAAAGCGCCACCGCCAGCGGCAGATCCAGCATCGACACTTCATCGACCAGCAGCAGATCACACTCCAGAGGTTTTTCCGAATCATAAGTAAAAGTATTGGTATCAGCTTCGTAGCCCAGCAGCCGGTGCAGAGTACGCGCCTTTTCGCCGGTGGCCTCGCTCAAACGCTTGGCAGCCCGCCCGGTCGGTGCAGCAAGCGCCATACGCAGACCGGCGCGGTTGGCCCGGCGCACGATTTCTCCGAGAACGGTGGTTTTCCCAACCCCGGGGCCGCCGGTAATGATAACCAGCGGCGATTTGCTGACTGCTTCAACTGCCGCCAATTGTTCATCAGAAAGATTCAAATTCTGCCGTGCCGGAACTTTTGCCAGAACTGATCCGGCAAATTTTTTCATTGAACCAAGGCGTTTGATGTGCCGCGGCAATTCGCACTCATACCGCAACAGATACGGCAGATATGCCATTGCGCCGGAGCAGGAATCATCCACTATAACCTTTTTTTCCGCCACAGCAAAAGCCATTGCCTGCAATGCCATTGCCTCATCGACCTTCAAAAGCTCCATAATCTGCTGCTGCCACAGTTCGCGCGGACAGCAGCAATGGCCATTCTGACAATAGAGTTCCAGCGTGTACACACTCCCGGCAGACAACCGTTCAGGAGAGTCGGGTTTTACCCCCATATTGGCAGCGATCTGATCAGCTTTGAGAAAACCTATACCGTCAACTTCCGACGCCAGTTTATAGGGATTGTTTTTCACCACAGCGGCAGCATTGTCGCCGTAGCGCTTGAACAATCTGGCACAATATGCAGGCGATATACCCAAACCCTGCAGAAAAATCGCACTGTTGCGCCGCTCGCCGTATTTTTTCCACGCTTCGCGGATAACGGCAACTTTTTTCATACCTAATTTTGGTATTTCGCGCAGACGGTTGGAGTGATTGGTAAGTATATCCACAGTGGCATCACCGAAATAATCCACGATTGCCGCAGCGGTCTTTGCCCCGATCCCGGGGATGGCGCCGGAAGCCAGAAAACGTTTCAGCCCGACAGAACTTTCCGGCAGCACCGGCGTAATGCTCTGCGCCTTGAACTGTCTGCCGTATTCAGGGTGTTCCGTCCAGCAGCCGGCAGCCTGCACAAAGCTGTTTTCTTCCACGCCGAAAAAACCGGTTCCGCAAACAGTTTCGGTTTTGCGTTCCGGCGTACGGATACGGATAACACAATACTGGTTGTCGGGATTGACAAACAATATTTTTTCCACTTCTCCGGAAAGTTTTTCCAACTCTCCGGAGAATATGTTATCCGCTCCGTCGGGACTCATTACATATTATCCAGAAGCCAGGTGAAGTTTTCCACAGCTTCCTGCAAGGTACCGGGATATTCAGCACCGCCGCCGAGGGTCATAAAGCCGTCAAAATTACCGCAGCGGGTAATGGAAATAAGTTCCTTTATCTCCGCATTGCCTTCCGCAAGTTTACGGCTGCTGATGTCCCACGCGCGGTCAACAATATCCAGCTGGCGGATGGTTTTGATAAAACGGCCCAATTTCCAGGACTGGAGGAACGGCATTTCGCCGGCAAGCACAAAGTTTGCCGGGTTGACCACCATTCCGAACTCCATACCCATTACCGTGCGGTGGCGATTGAGTTTGGCAGCAGCACGCGCAGCACCCTGATTGGTGTTGAAGTATTCCACACTCAAGCCCGCCGCCACAGCAGCACGCGCGGCACTGAAACTGTCGTTCAGCGGCAGAATAAGTTTGGTTATCCCAACTTGAGTTGCCAGATCAATGATCTTCTGGCAATCTTCCGGCACACTGAACAGGCGCGCAGCAGTTACAGTGATCTTGCTTTCAACAATATCATTGACCCAGCGGGTAAGTTTTGCCGCCGGATACTTGTGCCAGGGCTTGCCTTGAATGTAATCAAGTTCAATATAATCAATACCGCAGCGCTGGCAGTTTTCGATCATTTCATCAACATAGCGACCCGCCAGACGGCTGGAGGCGGCAAGTTTGAACGATTCTCCGGCGATCCGGCTGCGGAAAATTGCGGCACGCTGTCTTACACAATCGGCACACGCCGGATTGTCGCACAGAACAAAAGCCGGATCATTTTCGCCGATGGAAAGCGCCAGATCAAACATATCGCGCGCTCTGATCAGACGCACTTCGGCATTGCCGATTCTGGTGCGTTCCATTGCCGGAGCCAGCAAATTATCGAGTCCGATAAAATCGCGGTGCGGTCCGGGATAGTATTTCCAGGTTTTGGTAACTTCTTCGCCTTCCGGAGTTTTGAAAGTGCTGGTGACCGTATTCAGATAGGGCAGTTCCAGCAGAGCTTCCACACTGTGCAGAGTTGTATTGCGATCCTGGTCCACGCCCAGCAGACAGATGTAACCGTCTTTTTCCGCGATCCGGGTAAAGGGGGTATCTTCGCCGTGGGCGGTATCGGCTTTCCAGTGGTCGCGACAGAGTTCTCCGGCATCTTTACCGAGCGCGGCAAGCGTACCTACCGGACAGGGGCTGATCACCACCCCGGGGCGGCTCTTGACTTCATCGGTCAGGATACCCAGCGCGCCGAACACCGGCACCAGCAGAGTACCTTCACTGCCGATCACATCCAGAAATGCATCGATCACAGCGGCAGGCCCGCCATTGACTTTGCCCAGACTGATCAGTGAACTGTGGAGCAGCACTATATCGCCGTTTTTCAAACCGACTTCCCGCAATTTTGCAGCAATGTCACAACTGTTGAGCATAATTTTCTCCTTGAATAATTTTGTTATATTCTACAAATCGTTCATCTATCCAAATACGGAGAAAATATACTCCGGCAAACTCAAAAATCAAGCATTCTGAAAAATTTTTTATCATAAAAAATATCATAATGGGAAAAATCGTTTTTTTATGACATTTAAAATTGTAAAATCCTGCGTCTGTGCTAATTTTTGTTGTAAGCAATATTGCAGAAAACAATGGAGTATTTTTATGAGTTTCCGGATCGGTATATGGGATCACTGCCGCTATGTGGTCAACCGCGAAAAACCTTATGATGAAATGGCACGCCATCTGGAGCGTATGCGCAAAGCTGGTGTAACGCTTACTAATATATATATGCCGGAAGTGCCATCGCTGGATGACTACTGCCGCGCCGCCGCCGCTTGCGATATAGCTGTCGAAGCCCGCATAACCCCCGAATGGGCGGGTAAAGATGTAGTCAAGCGCACCTTGCCGGAAGAGTCGTGGGAGCGTATGCAATCAGAGTACGGCATCCGGCTTTCAGGACCTTGCGGCAATCACCCGCACAACCGGCAGCTGTTTGTGGAAGGCGCCCGCAAACTTGCCGAAGCATACAAAGGAAGAATCAGCGCATTGCATCTGGACTTTATCCGCAACGACAATGCGCTGCTTTTGAAAGATTATCCCTGCCAGTGCGAAGCGTGCCGGGAACTTTACAAGCGTTTTTTCGGCGTGGAAGTTCCCGATGAAAATATGCTTGCCGACCCGGCAGTAACCTATAAACTGGTGGCACTGCGCAATGAAAATGTCACCCGTACAGTTGCAGCAATGCACAACATCACAGCAGCAAATGATATTTTGCTGACTGTTGCCGCCAGAGCAAATTACATAAACAGTGCCGATATAACCGCCCCGCCGGTCTGGGGGCTGGGTCCGGCAGTGCTTGAAGGTCAGGACTGGGTTCAGTGGCTGGATAATAAACTCATTGATGCAGTATATCCGATGAATTATCACACCGATATAGCGTCATTCAGATCACTGCTGAACGATTATCTGCGTTTGCTGCCGGATTCTGCAGCAAGTGCGCTGCACGTGGGTGTAGGCGTACAGAGTTCGATGGGCGAAAATCTGCCGGAAGCTGTTGCCGAACGCCTGCAGATACTTAAAGAAGCTTCTCTGCCGGGAGCAATGCTGTTCAACAAAAGCAATGTTTACAGCGATGAATATTGCCGGATGATAAGCCGGATAGCCGATTGAATTTGACAAATTGCACCGAAGGGTGTATTGTTAAATAAAAGTTTTCAACCGGATCAAACAGGATTTTTTTATGCCTATATACGAATACATCTGTCAGGAATGCGGACACGCATTTGAAAAACTCGTACCCCGGGCCGGCACACCGGTGGAGTGCGAAAAGTGCAATTCTTCTAAAGTCGAAAAACAGTTTTCCGTGTTCGGTACATCTGCAACCAGCCAGACTGCGGTAAAATGTCCGGTCGCGGATTCCTGCCCCGGCGCCGCAGCATCCGGCGGATGCGGCTGTCACGGCAAATGCTGCGGGCACTGATATTATGGCAAAGGTCATCTGGCAGGGAAGTACACAACTGGCACCGGTTCCGGCAGTTCTGGTCGGCACCGGCGGCAACGGTTTTGCCAATAATCTTATTACGGTAGCGTGGGCGGGCATTGTCTGCAGCGATCCGGCAATGCTCTCAATTTCAGTGCGACCGGAAAGATTCAGTTACAAAGCGTTGGTGGAAACTTGCGAATTCACCGTCAACATACCGCTGGCAAAACAGGCAAAAGCCGTGGACTGGTGCGGAGTCAAATCCGGGCGCGACTTTGATAAATTTGCCGAACAGAATTTTACAGCCGTCAAAGGTTCCAAGGTGGATTCACCGCTGGTGGCGGAGTGTCCGGTGAATCTGGAATGCAAAGTTAAAGAGATCATCAAACTCGGCAGCCACGATATGTTTTTAGCAGAAATCGCAGCTGTACAGGTATCTGAAGAATTTCTCACCCCCGGCGGCAGACTTGATCTGGAGCGTCAGGGCGGCGTGCTGGGATATGTGCACGGGCACTACTTCAATCTGGGCAAATGCATCGGGCATTTCGGTTTTTCGGTACGGAAAAAGAGCGGTTCAAAAATCCGAAAATAAAGAGATTTTTTCAGTTGCAGGGTTTGCAAAAGATGTAATTTGTGGTATAGTTTCCCCAAATTGGATTGTAAAAGGATTTTTGTTATGAAGATACGACTTTTTACCGTTTTTCTGACCGTTATGGCTTTGAGTTCAGCGGGGACGGAAAGCGTGGAAGGCAGAGTTGTAAAATACCCGCTCAATGTCCGCGCCGGAGCCGGCACTAAATATACAGCCGTGGCACAGCTTGATAAAAACAATCCCGTGGAGATCGTGGCTGTGAACCCCAAGTGGCTGGCAATCAAACCGCCCGCCAACAGCCGGCTTTATGTGCAGAAGCGTTATATAAAAAATGGCAAACTTGCCAGCAATGTAAATTTGCGTTCCGGTCCCGGAACCGGCTATGAAGCTGTCGGACTTGGCAAACGGGGTATGGCGCTTAAAACCTTCGGCAAAGCAACCCCATCCGGTTGGGTGGCGATTGCCCCCCCGGAAACAGGCGTGATGTTTTATGTGGGCAGACCGGCGGTTGAGGCGGATGCAAAACTCCTTAAAAAGCTCCCCGGATTCAAAGCACCCGGCGGCAGACCGCTGCCCAATGAAGAGCTTATTCAGCTGGAAGGCAATTTTACCACCCCCGGCAAAGCGGTCACCCTGACCGGATATCTGTATGCCGAACAGCAGCACATAAAAGCCCTTACCCACGTGCTGTACAAGGCAAAAGGCGATGATCTGGTGCCGGAGTGCTTCATAATGCCCAATCGCAATAATCTTGACCGGTTCAACGAAAAAGAGGTCACCATAATCGGCGAAAGTTATAAAGTCAAAAACTGGACTATGCCGGTGCTGATCGTCAAGATTATCCGCGCCAAGTGAATAAAAAAGTTGAAAAATGTTAATTTTTTTGTTGCAATAAACTCAAACGGGGTTATTTTAAATTGCAGAAACTGATTTCTGCAGTACAAAAACTGCGGGTAAGACAAACCTAAAGATCCGGTGACAAAAGCAATATGGCGGATTTCAATTTAAGGTCGTTTTTGAAGCCCTATCACGGGCTGATATTCTTCGCTGCCGTTTCCAACATCATCTTTACAGCATTGGCACTTACACTGCCGTGGATGCTCAAGATCGCCATTGACAGGGTGCTGCCGACGGCTGACTACGGATTGTTTTTCATTCTCTGCGGGGCAATGATCACGACCTATTCGGTGCGCAGTGTGGTACGCTATATTGCGGGGGTGCTGGGCAGTTATATGGTGTACAGGATCATGTTGGATGTGCGGTTCAAACTCTTCCGCCATCTGCAGAGCCTTTCGCTGCGTTTTTATGAAGAGTACCGCACCGGCAAAGTGGTTTCCAACGTTATCAGCGATGTAGGATTGCTGCAGCAGTTTGTAAGTTCCATTGTCAGTATGGCCGACCAGATAGTTATGCTGCTGCTTATCAGCATACTGCTGCTGTTTTTGAACTGGCAGCTGGGTTTGATGGTGCTGGCAATCGCACCGCTGCACTTTATAAACTTTTCCTATTTCCGTAAAAAACTGAAGGTCACCAGTAAGGCATTTCAGGAAAGAATGTCGGAAATTTCCGCCAATCTGGCAGAAACAATCAACGGTATCAAGGTGGTCAAGTCTTTCGGACAGGAACGCACCGAATGCGAAGGATTTTTCAAGTGTCTGCGCCCGACACTGCCGCTGGGAATACGCTTGAACACTTTGAGCAACATCTGCGGATCAGCAGCAGATATGTTGAGCATCTGCACTTATCTGTTGGTGATCGGCGTGGGTATCCGCTTTGTGCAGCAGCAGGTTATGACCATTGGTGAATTTGTGGCGTTTTACAGTTATGTGGGCAGTCTGCTGGGGCCGATCAACATTTTTGCGACACTTTCAATGACTATTTCGCAAGGTTTGGCAGGAGCAGAACGCATCGGCAAACTTATGAATATGATTCCCGAGATCCAGGATATACCCGACCCGATAAAGGCCGAAAAACTTCAGGGGCATATCATCTTTGACAATGTAACGTTCAAATATGACGAAACTCCGGTGATCAAAGATCTGGATCTGGAAATCACTCCGGGGCAGAAAGTTGCGCTGGTCGGCCCTTCCGGCTGCGGCAAAACCACGCTGGGTAATCTGATACTGCGTTTTTACGATGTGACCAGCGGGCGTATCCTCATTGACAATATCGATATACGCAAGTATGCCAAAGACTCGTTCCGCAACAATGTAGCAGTAGTGCTGCAGGAGCCGTTCCTCTTCAGCGGTACGATCAAAGAAAATATTGCCTACGCCAAAAAAGATGCTACCAACGAAGAAATATATGCCGCGGCAAAAATGGCTAATGTCGAAGAATTTGTCAATATGCTTCCGCACGGCTACAAAACAGTTATCGGCGAAAATGGCGCCTCACTCTCCGGCGGTCAGAAACAGCGTATCGCCATTGCCCGCGCCATATTGAAAAATCCCTCTATATTGATCCTTGACGAAGCCACCAGTGCACTGGATACCGTTTCCGAATATCTGGTGCAGCAGGCATTGGACAATCTTATGGAAGGCAGAACCACCATTATTATTGCCCACCGTTTGAGTACGATCAAAAATGCCGATACCATTGTGGTGCTCAAGTCCGGAAAAATCCAGGAAAAGGGTACACACGACGAACTTATGCAGAACAACGGCACCTACCACGATCTTTACACGATCCAGCAGAAAACTGCAGTGGAAGGTATGGACGCGGAGGTGAACAAATGATTATAGTACCGCTGCACGGCACGCTGAACTTCCAGAAACAGCTCAAGATTATCCGCTATATGGTCGTGGCATTGATATGTATTATGATATTGGTTATTGCCGGGACATTTATTTTCTCAATGAACGATGAATCCACCGGTCGCGGCACAGTGGAAGGTTTGCGCAACTATGATATGAAATCTTCGGTAAAAAGCCGCATTGCCAAGATCCATTTCCGCGACGGCGATCAGGTCAAAAAGGGTATGGTGATGCTGGAACTGGATTCCAGCGAACTGCAGGACAAGATAGAAAATGCCACCTCGCGCATCCGTGAACTGGAAGCGGAATTAGCGGTAAAACTTGCCGCATTGGAGCTTTTGAAGCACGACCCGCTGCCGGCCGAATACCGCCATACCAAGATTGCTTTGGAAGAAAGCCGTCTGCGGCTTGCCACCAGTCAGGCGGAACTCAATGCCTACAAAGCATTGCGCAAACGCGGCGTGGTTGCCGAACTGGATTACAACCGGCACGAAATGGAAGTGACCCGCAATAAAATGGAACTGGAAAAACTCCAGAACGATTACGCCACTCTTTCCAGCGGTCTGGCAAGCAAGATCATAGCCCGGGCGGAAGCGGAGATCGATCTGTTGAAAATACGCATAGAAAACCGCCGCAAAGAATTGATACTGCTCAACAGCAAGATGCGCGAATACCTTTTCATAGCTCCGGAAGATGGTCAGATAGCTTATATACCCACCAAGATCGGCACCTATGTGGAACCGGGTATGTCGGTCATTCAGTATGCCGCCGGCAACGGCAGAAAGTTTGTTGCATACATCGATGAAGTTGAGATTTTCAAAATCGAAGAAAATCAGAGTGTCCGTATAGCCTCCAGCCAGTACAGCATTTACGAATACGGTTATTTCCACGGCGAAGTCAAGTACATAAGCGAATTGCCGCAGGAACGTGCCGGCAGAATGTATTACCCGGTATTTATCAATATAACCTATTCTCCGGAAAATCTGGTGCTGCGGCTGGGGTCTTCCGGCGAAGCACGCATAAGCACCGGCCGCGACCGGATCATCCGTACCATTATGGGAACCAACCGCAAGCGCCGCAGCAGCGCTAAATAACCATTGCAGGATAAAACATGAAAGTTCTATTGCAGCGGGTGCGCTCCGCCAGTGTAAAAGTCAAAAATCAAACCATTGGCGAAATTTCCGACGGCTTGCTTGCGCTGGTTGGTTTTACCCACGAAGACACTTCCGAAACGGTAAAATATCTTGTTGACCGTGCCGTAAAACTGCGTATATTTGAAGATGATAACGGCAAGATGAATCTCTCGCTGCTGGATAAAAATTACTCGATGCTCATAGTTTCGCAATTTACGCTCTACGGAGATACCGCCCACGGCCGCCGGCCCGGTTTTGATGCCGCCGCCAAGCCGCCGCAGGCAATACCGCTTTATGAAGAATTTATTGAAGAAGTCAAAAAATTCAATATCAATGTTGCCACCGGTGAATTCGGTGCCGAAATGCTGGTAACACTTGAAAATGACGGCCCGGTAACTTTTATGCTGGAACGTTGAAGTTTTTTTTCAGAAAACAGTATTTTTACATCAATAATACAGGAGTTTTTTATGATCGAAATAACCAATTTCCGCCAGGGCGCTGTACTGAATCATAATCACGGCGTGGAAAGTGAAAACGCCTTAACAGTTCATATCGAAGGCGTTTCCAGTTCCGGCTATCCGGTGGATATCAACGGTGTCCGCGCGGAAATGGACGGTCAGCGTTTTGAGGCTGATGTGAATTTGACCAACAAGATCAATGTTGTCAGAGCACAAACCACCACCCCCTATGGAACATATTCGCAGGAATTGACTCTGGTGTGGGACAAAAAATCCTTCAAACGCTGCAATTGCTACATCGACGATCACAGTTTCTTCTTTACCGATCTGGCAAAGGAGCGCCCCAAAAGCGCATTCGATCACTTTTATCTCAAAGGATTGAAAAATATCCACGATAAATACGGACTCAAAGTCACGCTCAATTTGTTTTACCACAACGATCATCACGATTTTGAACTCAAAGATATGCCGGATATATGGAAAAGTGAATTTATCGACAATTCCGACTGGCTGAAATTTTCATTTCACAGCTACGGAGAATTTCCCGACCGGCCCTATCTGGAAACCACCCGTGAAGAATTTGCCCGCGACTGGGATCTGATCCAGAGCGAAATCAACCGCTTTGCCGGCGAAGAGTGCTATATACCGCCGGTAGTTATCCACTGGGCCAATATCCACCCCGTGGCAACGCAGGAAATGATTGCCCGCGGCGTGCGCTGCTATTCGGGAAGTATGCGCGCCAGGGTTATGGGCGGTCCTTCCCTTGCCGACCGCCAGAAAGGCGGCAATATGTCAGCAGTACAGGCTCGCAGCGCTTCCGGGGCGGATAAATCCTGCAATACGGATGCATTGCAGATGCACTACGGTTTTGCCGATGAAGCCAATTACCTTAAAAAGCACGGTGTATTCTACAATCCCGGCTTGGGTATATATATCTTTGGAGCGTGCGGCAAACTCGGCGGCTGCTGCTGCAATCTGGTGCCGCTTGCCGATGTACCTGCCCGCTGCAAAAGTATGCTCGACGGCGCTGCGGCAGCCGGTACGGAGATATTGAATTTTGCCACGCACGAACAGTACACTTTCCCCTATTATCCCAATTATCTGCCCGACCATATGCAGCGGATCGAAACTGCCGCCCGCTGTCTGCTGCAGGAAGGCGGCTGCAAGCCGGTATTTTTCAGCGAAGGGTTGATGGGCAACACTGCCTGGGGAAAGTAAGTAATTTATGATTGAAATAAGCAATTTCCGTCAGGGAGCTGTCCTGAACCACAATCACGGCATAGAAAGTGAAAATGCACTGCGCATCACTGTTGAAGGCATTTCAAAAGCCGGCTACCCGGTCTATGTCAACGGCAGCAGGGCGGAAATGGATGGTCAGTATTTTCAGCTTGAGATTGATTTGAAAGAAAAAATAAATCAACTCAAAGCGGAAACTGTCACGCCCTACGGTACTTACGCGCAGGAATTGACTCTGGTATGGGATAAAAAATCATACCGGCGCTACGATTTTTATATCGATGACCACAGTTTTCTCTTCACAGATCTTGCCAGAGAGCGTCCGCAGAGAGCTTTTGATCATTTTTATTTGAAAGCGTTGAAAAATATCCGCAAAAAATATGATTTCAAAGTTACGCTGAATTGTTTTTACCACAATGATCACCACGGCTTTGATTTGAAAGATATGCCGGATATATGGAAAAGCGAATTTATTGACAATTCCGACTGGCTGAAATTTTCATTTCACAGTTACAGCGAATTTCCCGACCGGCCGTATCTGGAAACCACCCGTGAAGCATTCGCCCGCGATTGGGACCTTGTGCAGAATGAAATCATCCGTTTTGCCGGACAGGAGTGCTATATACCGCCGGTGGTCATCCACTGGGCAAATATCCACCCGGTTGCAGCACAGGAGCTTATCCGCCGCGGCAGCCGGGTCTATATGGGGCCGATGCGTCCACGGGTGATGGGTGGGCCTTCTCTTGCCGAGCGTCAGAAGGGCGGCAATATGGATGCAGTACAAAAGAACGCTTATCAGCGCGATCGTTATGATAATGATGCTTTAATGCTGCACTACGGTTTTGCCGATGAAGCCAATTACATCAAAAAACACGGCGTTCTGTACAACACCGGTCTTGGTATCGGTCAGTACGGTTATTGCAGCGCCATAGGCGGCTGCTGCTGCAATCTTGTACCGCTGGATCAGATACCAATCCGGTTGCATCATATTTTTGAACGGGGCGCCCAAGCCGGGTTGGAAATATACCACGCCGGCAGTCACGAACAATACAGTTACAAGTATTACCCCAATTATTTGCCTGATCATCTGCAGAGAATCGAAGAAGCTGTACGCTGTATGACCGAAGAAGGCAATTGCAAAGCAGCATTTTACAACTACGGATTTTTCGGCAACACAGCCTGGGGTGATTAAAAAAAAGTTTTATTTCCGATACAGTCAGGACTATAAAAAAAGTGTTTTTCTTAAACTTGAAAAACACTTTTTTTGCAAACAGAACAAGTTTTCAGAGAAAGAGCCGTGACAAGTTGAGAGGAGGAAAATTGACCGCCCCGGCAAAAAATCTTTTTTCCTCCTTCAAAACCGGCTTTATCAGATTTACCGCAGCGCCGCCGGGCGGGCAAGGATCTCTCCGGCAATCACGCTGCCGGCTGGATTATTGCGGATAAAATCAGCCCAGTCAGTAACTTCAGGAGATTTTTCTGCATCATCTTCTTCTGAAGTTGCTGCCGACTGGTAAATTAACGAACTCTCTCCGGCAACGCTTGCCCGGTTGCGTTCTTCGGCAGCTTTTGCCATTTCCATATAACGGCGCTGGGCATCGAGCATTGCCGCTTCGCGTTGAGCTCTTTCTGCAGCGGCAGCGCGGGACTCAACCGTTTCCACCGGCGCTTTTTCCTGCACCGGGGCAAAGGGTTCCACCGTGGAACCGTCGCCGAAAAGCTCCTGCCAGGTTTCTTTATCCACCGGAGCATCTTCCGCAGGACGGTTCTTTTTCAGCGCACCGTGAATCTTGAGTGCAACACCGATAACGATTATAAGAATTGTTATAAGGTCTTCCATAAAAACATCACCAGAGTAATGAAGATATTACTTGCGGCTCTTATCGCTGCCGGCGATAGCCTGACGCATTTCTGTATCGGCAATAACGTTCTTCATCTTGTAATAATCAAGAATTCCCAGTTTGCCGCTGGCAAGCGATTCAGAAATCGCCATCGGCACTTCGGATTCAGCCTGTACCAGATTAGCTTCCATTTCCCGGATGCGCGCCTTCATTTCCTGTTCGGCGGCGATTGCCATTGCACGGCGTTCTTCAGCCTTGGCCTGGGCAATATCCTTATCGGCATTGGCCTGTGCCATCTGCAGTTCTGCACCGATATTTTTGCCGACATCCACATCCGCTATATCAATGGAAAGAATCTCAAAAGCGGTACCCGAATCCAGACCTTTTTCCAGAACTGTTTTGGAAATACGGTCGGGATTTTCCAATATATCAGTATGACTTTCAGCAGAACCGATGGTTGTAACGATCCCCTCGCCCACTCGCGCCAGAATAGTTTCTTCGCCGGCACCGCCGACCAGACGGTCGATATTTGCCCGCAGAGTCACGCGGGCGATCGCCTGCAGCTGGATACCGTTTTTCGCCATAGCCGTTACGCAGGGAGTTTCAATAACTTTGGGGTTGACGCTCATTTTCACAGCTTCCAGCACATTGCGGCCGGCAAGGTCAATGGCTGTAGCACGCTGAAAACTCAAATTGATCGCCGCCTTATCTGCCGCCACCAGCGCGTGCACCACCCGGAAAACGTTGCCGCCGGCAAGATAGTGTGCTTCAAGCGACTGCGAATCTACCTCCAGACCGGCTTTTTTACTCTGGATCATAGCATTGAGTATCACCCCCGGCGGAACCCGGCGCAAGCGCATCCCCACCAATGAAAAAATCGATATCCGCACTCCGGAAAAGACTGCCGCTATCCAGAGCGGAATCGGAATTATCACTACAAAAAGTATCAGTACAGCCACCAGTATGAACAGTGCTGCGATCAATGCCGCCAGAGTCATATTGCTTCCGGCATCGGCAAGAATGATATTATTCATCAAACAGATCATTTTTCAAACTCTCCTGATTGTTTTACGCTTGCTTGTTTTCAAATCTGCCTTCGCGGAAAGCCTGTGCAAGTGCCAGCGGCACCTGGGCTTCCATAGCAATGAGCTGGGCACGCATTTCGCTGATACGCGCTTTCATTTCCTGCTCACTGGCTACTGCCATTGCGCGGCGTTCTTCGGCTTTGGCCTGCGCGATGTTTTTATCGGCATTGGCCTGATCGGTCTGCAGTTGAGCACCGATATTTTTGCCGATGTTCACGTCGGCTATATCAATGGAAAGTATCTCAAAGGCAGTACCTGAATCCAATCCTTTGGAGAGCACTACTTTGGAGATCAGATCCGGGTTTTCCAACACTTTTTTGTGGTGTTCAGTAGATCCGATGGTCGTAACGATACCTTCGCCAACGCGTGCCAGAATAGTTTCTTCGCCGGCACCGCCGATCAGCCGGTCAAGGTTGGTGCGCACAGTAACGCGGGCGATTGCCTTGACCTGGATACCGTCTTTTGCCACCGCAGCAACTTCAGGTGTTTCAATAACTTTGGGGTTGACGCTCATTTTCACAGCTTCCAGCACATCGCGTCCCGCCAGATCAATGGCGGTGGCGCGCTGAACAGAAAGATCCATATTCGCTTTATCAGCAGCAACCAGTGCCGCAACCACTCGCGCCACATTGCCGCCGGCAAGGTAATGAGCTTCAAGCGTATCGGCGCGGACATCGATACCGGCTTTGCGTGCCTGGATAAGTGCATCAACGATCTCCGTGGGCGGAACCCGGCGCAGACGCATACCAATCAGCGAAAATATCCCCACCGGAACCCCGGAAAACATTGCCGCTATCCAGTGTCTTACCGGAATCATATATAATATAATCCCGATAATCAATACTGCCAGAATAAGCAGTATTATCAAGCCGATCACACCCAGATTGCCGCCAGTGGCGGATGCCAATAATAAATTTGTACTCATTGAATACTCCTTTGGTTATATGTTTTCACAAGATTCACCTTGCATCTGTTCGTTTTTCTTACCGTTATACGGATATGGCAGAAAATCCAGCATCGCCATTTCATCTGTGCCGCAGAGCGCGTGCCCCAGAGTATGCACATAGCGGAAATTATCGGAACTTACTGCAAACAGAAACATCATCAGCGAGGCATAATTCAGTACTGCCCGCGGATCGCTCCAGCAATCGCCGGGAGTCAAAGAACTTATCTGCTCCGGGCGCCAGTCATTTTCCGGAGCAATAAGTTCACCTTCCCTACTTACCACCGCAAAACGCCCTGCCGTTCTGACCAGCACCAGCGGCAGCCCCGCATCGAGCCCCGCCAGCAAAGCCAGCGTGCAAAGCATAATATCTGCTCCACGGCGGTCGCCCAAGATAGCACCTATACAGAAATTTTCCGGTTCAAAACGCTCATCTTCCGGCGCCGGCGCAAAGCCGTTGCGCGCCATAAATGCACCCAGTTCGCGGATGTTGTGTATATCATTGTTGGCGGCAACCAGCATAAACTCGCAGAGCATACTCTTGAGCATTTCGCTGTTGTCGCGGTCAAACCACAAAAGATGCAGTTCAATAAGTGCATCAGGCAGATTGAAGGAGTTTTTTTTCAGAGTTTCAGCAAACTGCCGGCGGCGGTTCCGCAAATTTATGATTGATTCAAGTTGCTGGACTCTTTTGCGCAATAACGGGTCGTCATCTTCCTGAAACTCGCCCAGCAGCGGCATAAGGTCGCCGGAATATCTCAACAATTCCGCCATTACACTGACAGCAGTGTCGCGGTCAGGATCATCAAGCATTCTCAAAAGAGTACGCAGATCAGGCTTGCTCATAACTCACTTTTTCTTGAAACTGTTCTCGGTTCCCGCCAGCAGCCGCTTGATATTGCTCCAGTGAGTCCAGACCGCCACCAGTGCCAGCAGCACAAAAAATGCAATAACGCTCCACGGCTGCGGCGCGGCAATTTTAAGCAATCCAGTCAACCACACCAACACCGGCAGAGCAACTGCAGCAACAATACTGCCCAGCGATACATAGCCGGAGATCTTGAATACTGCCAGCCAGATTACAAATGCCGCCAGTGCCGGGATCGGCGCCACTGCCGCCACTCCGCCGACTGCAGTAGCAATACCTTTGCCGCCTTTGAAGTTAAGAAAACAGGTGAACATATGCCCCAGCACCACTGCAAAAATCATCAGCACCGGAGCCAATCCCCAAACCGGATCAGCCATAATTTTGCCCAGGATCAGCAGTTTTACCAGCAGTACCGGTGCAAGTCCTTTGCAGAAATCCAGCAGAAAACAGAGTTTTCCCGCCCACGGTCCGATCACCCGCGTAACATTGGTTGCTCCGATATTGCCGGAGCCTTCTTTGCGGATATCTTTGCCGTTGACTCTGCCGATAATATATCCGAAAGGTACTGAACCGATCACATAACCCGCTGCCAGAACAGCACAGAAAACAAGAATATTGACCATATTTACACCTTGAAAGTTTGCATTTGTTTTAATAGTGTATTACAATATTACACAATACGCTTTTTTGCAAATGAAAGATTTTAGTTTATGAGTGATTTTTCAACAGATTTTACCGATCTTATCGTTGCCTCCGGCGAACATTGCGCGGATATGCTCTATATTACGCGCCTGAATCTGCCGGATGCGTTTGTCTATATCGGCAATAAAAATGAGAAAATTGCCATTGTTTCCGACCTTGAATATGACCGGGCGCAAGCCAATGCACCGGAATATCTTACGGTACGCAATCAGTCGGAATTCGGCAAGTTTTCCAGAATGGCTGATCTGATAATCCAGCTGTACAAAAGTTTCAATGTAAAAGCATTCCGGATACCTTACTCGTTCCCCGCCGGACTGGCGGCACAGTTGCACGCAGCGGGAATCGTCTGCAAAGTCAGCGAAAAAAGTTTTTTCCCGGAGCGTGCCGTCAAAGTTGATTACGAAACGGATTGCATCCGTAAAGCTATGCAGGTCAACGAGTATGCTATGCAGAAGGCTTTTGAGGCAATTGCCGCTGCCACAGTCGATCAGCAGAATCGTCTGGTGCTTGACAATGAGCTTTTTACCAGCGAAAAACTGCGCAGCATAATCGATTCAGCCCTTGCCGCGCGCGATGCCGTCGGCGCCGGCACCATTGCTGCTGCCGGAGTTCAGAGCAGTATGCCGCACAACCGCGGCGAAGGCGTTATTTATGCCCATACACCGATAGTCATTGATGTATTTCCACGGATGAACGCTACCGGATATTTCGGCGACCTCACCCGTACTGTGGTCAAAGGCAGAGCGCCGGAAATCGTAAAAAAAGCGTTCGATGCGGTAAAAACCGTCCGCGATGAGTGTAAAAGTATGATCAAAGCCGATGTCGCCGGCGAAATACCTTACAATCACGCCCTGCAGCGTCTTACTGAACTGGGATTCCCCACCGGCAGCAATGAAAATGGTTTTTATGGTTTCTTCCACGGTCTCGGACACGGCGTGGGCTTGGAAATACACGAAGAACCGCGCCTGTCGCGCAATGTAAAACATCTGCTGCAAGCCGGCGAAGTCGTGACTGTTGAACCCGGTGTTTACTACCCTGAATGGGGCGGCATAAGGTTGGAAGATATTGTGGTGGTGCGCAATGATTCCTGCGAATGTCTGACCAGTATAGATACCTTTCTTGAGATCGAATAATGTTTTATGCCAATAAAAAAGTTGTTGTAGCCCTCTCCGGCGGAGTGGATTCCTGCGCGGCAGCGCTGCTGGCAAAAAATGCCGGCTGCGAAGTGGTGGGCGCCACTCTTGATCTTGCTCCCGCAGATCCGGCGTGGCGCGATGCCTGGGGGTGCGGGGCGGAAGATAAGGATTTTATCCGCCAGGTGGCGGAAAAACTCAATATAGAACACCATTTTATAAATGCCGCCGGAGCATTTCAGGAAAAAGTCCTGCGCCAGTGCTGCAATGAATATGCCGCCGGCAAAACCCCCAATCCCTGTGTATTGTGCAACCCTTTGATAAAGTTCGGGGTGCTGGCGGAATTTGCCCGTTCGCAAAATGCTGCAGCACTGCTCACCGGTCATTATGCACGCTTTACAGAAGACCGGCTTATCGTGCGCGGCGATGACCCGCGCAAAGATCAGAGTTATTTTCTTTACCGGCTGCCCCGCGAAATGCTGGAGTTCATCGATTTTCCCGTCGGCTCTATGCAGAAAGCCGATGTCCGGGCGCTGGTTGCCAAAGCGGGGCTGGCCGTTGCCGAACGCCCGGACAGTCAGGATGCCTGTTTTGTATTTCCCGGCGAAACTTTTGCCGAAACTGTTTTCCGCAGATTCAATTGCAAACCGCGTCCGGGCAAATTCATCTATCAGGGCAAAACAGTCGGCAGACACTACGGCATACACCTCTGTACCATCGGTCAGCGCAAAGGCTTGAACGTAGCTCTGGGGATCCCGGCTTATGTAAAAAGTATCAGCCCCAGCAGCGGAGAAATTGAACTGGTGACCGATCAATCATTGCTGGCACAGCAGAGTTTTGAAATATATGATACTAATTTTCAATCGCAGGATATACCATCAAGCGATGAAGAACTGCTTATCCAGATACGCTACCGCACTCCTGCCGCCCCCGGCAGATTGCAGGCTCTGGGCTGCGGCAGATATAAAATCGAGCTTAATGCCCCCGCCCGCGCCGTAACACCCGGACAATCGGCAGTAATATACCGCGGCAATGTGCTGCTCGGCGGCGGGATCATTGCATAAAAAATCCCCGCCCTGAATATCAGCAGCGGGGATCATACCGTAATAGAGGTATCAGGCAACCGGAACTTTGAAGGGTTTGACGTGTTCTGCTTTGGGCAGTTTGAGAGTCAATATGCCGTCGGTTACAGCGGCTGTTATTCTGGTAATATCCACCGCGCGGGTCAGCCGGAAAATCCGCTTGAACAACACCGGGCGGCGGCCGCGGCGCAGAGTACTGGCACATTCCACGGTAAGAATATTGTTTTCGACTTCGACTTTGACTGATTTGCTGTTGACTCCGGGAACCTCAAAATACATAACGAATTCTTCGTGATCTTCAACAATATCCACGGGGGGCATAATTTCGATATTTTCAACGGTTTTGGTTTCTTCAGATTTATTTGCTGTATCGATGCTCATAAAATCACCTCACTTTACTTCGATCTTGCGTGAAAGGGCGGCATTGGTATTTTCGCGCGGGACAGTTACGACCAACACTCCGTCAGCACATACGGCAGATGCTTCGGAGCTTTTGACATCGCCGGGGAGCCGGATACTGCGGCAGAATTCGCTGTGGACGCGTTCACCGCGCAAAAGTTTTTTGCCTTTGCAGTGCCCGTTGGCACATTCGGAGTGTTCGGCGCGGACATTGAGCATATCGTTTTCGATTTCAACAGTAATGTCCTTTTTGGTGTAGCCGGGAACTGCCATACGCACGACTACGGTGCTCTCGCTGATTTCAATATCCGGATGGATGTAATCATCCAGATCTGAATGCAGATCCTCTCCCGGCAGGAGATCCAGTTTGCTCATCACTGAATCAAACATACTGTCCCAGCGGCGTACCGCCGGGACCAACGCAGGCTTTCTGAAGCTGTTCAACATAAAAAAAACTCCTTTTTTCTGCAAAGCAAGTAAGTTTGCCTTACAAAAAATTGGAGTTGCAGTAAATCAATATTGTTCAATGCTGTTCAATATTTTTCAGCGTTTGCTCAACGGAAATACCAGATAGCGGCGCAAAAAGTAATTCCCGAAAAATCCCACTACTGATGCCAGCAGTTTACCCCACAGCGGTGCACGCAGCCAATCGACCATCACGCGAGTAAGGCTGTAATCGATCCCCCCCATTATCAGCAATGTGACAACATACGCCAGCAATTCACCCGGCGTGCTCCAGCGCGCTTTGTGCCGGAACAATATGGCTATACACAACAAATAGTTTACCGCAGCGCTTATTACATAAGATATGACTGTTGACCAGTTCAGCCCCAGCTCAAAACCATTGAGCAGCACGGCAAAGGCTCCCAGATTGACCAGCGCCGCCACAGTTCCGATAAAAAAGTAGATCAAAAGCTGCATAGGAACCGGCGCATTGCAGGCACCATAGTGCATTATACAGTAAAGTGCGCGTACGCCGTCGCGCCAGCCGATTTTTTTACCTTCTTCAAAAGTACGCGGATTGTAGTGTATGGCGCACTCGTAAACGCGCACCCGTTCTTCGGCAACATAGGTGGTTACTTCCGGCTCAAAACCGAAACGGTTTTCGCGCAGACGCGGAGCGATCTTCTGAATAACTTCGCGCTTGAACAGCTTGTAGCACGTTTCCATATCCGTTATACCAAGATCGGTGAACATATTGGAAGCAAATGTAAGAAATCTGTTCATACAGCTGTGCCAGAAATAGAGCACCCGGCGGGTATCCGGCCGCAGATAACGCGACCCGTAAACTACATCCGCCCTGCCGTCTGCCAGCGGCTCAAGCATTATCAGATAATCGGAAGGTTCATACTCCATATCCGCATCCTGAATACCTACAAAATCACCGGTTGCCTTCAGAAATCCCGTCCGCAGAGCTGCGCCTTTTCCCTGATTGGCGTCGTGGCACGGCAATACCACCTCC
>JAZNBV010000070.1:0-24883 GCA_045587205.1 Victivallaceae bacterium | reverse complement strand
AATTTAGCACAGTTTGAAGATTTGTCAAATTTTGTTTTCAACTTTTTTCAAACTTTTTTGTCAGCTTCGCCCGGAGAGCAACCTCTCATCGGGCGACAGGGCTTTAAATTACACCGGAGTCGCAAAATTGCAAATTTAAACTCAACCTTTTTTGCATTTTTTAGCGTTTAAAGCCTTTTTAAGTTCAAATTCCGGAGAAATCAGGGTAAAATCCGGCACTTGGAGTTGTTCCGGCGGTGTACAGATGCAATGCCAACTCCGGTTGGGGGTACAATATCGCGGGCTTGCCGTACTTGTATGCAGTTGCTGTCAAGTTCCGCAGCAATACGCACTCACCGTACCACCCGTCTATTCGCGCGCGCGCAAACAATATAATGGGCGAAATATTAAAAATGCTGCACTTTTTGCTTATATAGGATTGCAATTTGCTTATTTTTGAAAATTTCCCCTTGACGGAGGCTGTTTTCCGTTGTATTTTTGATCCACACAATAAATTTTCACCGGGTTACAGCACTGGATAAAGCGTAAAAAGTATATAAAAACGGCAGAATGACACCCGTCATTCTCCCGTCACTTTTCCGTCACTTCGCTATTTTCAAGCTCAAAAAGCAATCCGTCACTTTTTATTTGCCGTAAACAGCCAGCATTTTACCATCTGCATCCAGTTTGCATACAGAACAGGGGGGCAATGTATATTGCGTTTTGTCCACGGTCAAAGTCTGGGCTTTATCCAGATAGTTCACTGCAAAAGCTGCCTTTGCGCCATCGGCAGCCTGCCACGAACTGTGGTAAAATGCCGGGAACGGACGCGGTGTGCCTTCGGGAGTATATTCGTTGAGCGTTTCGCCGGAAACACTCCGGAAATCCGGCATCATTCTGCCGTAAAGCAGAAATTCCGGATTGGCGCGTCTGCAGTCGTTGAGGTTTTTGAGCAGTTTCCAGACCAATTCCTGATCCGGAGCAGGCTTGCTCCATTCGTAGCCCCAACACCAGTGGATATTGCCGTTTTCCTTGAGCAGTACGCTCAAAACATCACCCGCGCAGAACGAAAACGCCAGCCGCCGGTTCAAGCTGTACGGCGAACGGTCAAAGTCACAGCACCACGATGTTCCGCCCTGATTGCCGGAAAAGTTGCAGCTGCGGCCGTGCAGCACATACTGCTGCAGCGGAATAACCGTACCGCTGTTGACCATAAAAGAACTGCGGGCATCGTTGAACGGCAGATATTTTACGTATGTATCCGCAGCGGAACTTTCGCACCCGAGGATCATATTTTTGTTACCGGCAGCTATTTCGCTTAAAACTTCTTCAAAAAATTCTCTCTGCATAGCTATCTGCCAGGCTCCCGGCACCGGCGGGTGGTGGTGATCGCGGGCAAAACAGTTATGCACACAGCCGCCGTGGTTCTGGTCGAAAAACTGCGCGTAATCGATGTTGGCACGGGCAAGTTTGAGTATTTCTTCCTTAACAATGCTGCGCGCCGGTTCTTCGGTCAGGCAGAGGTCGTAGCCCAGACGCTGGAACTCTTCTCCACAGCAGACAGTGGCATCCAGCTCCCCCTTGGGACCGCGGAGCATCATTTTTTCCTGTTCAGGGGTACAGCCGGGAGCATATCCTTTGATAATGGAACTCCGGCACGTCCACGCTGTACCAGAGCAGTAAACACCCAGCAGATTGCCTTTTTTGTGCAGTTCATCGCAAAATTCAGCAAAGTTCTCTTCGCCACCGAAAGGCGGCCAGACAAACGGCGGCGCCCACGGCGCGGTACCTTCCCAATGCATCGGCAATGCCATTACCGGCGCTCCGAGTCTGGCATTGAACTTATCGACCCACTGCAGCATATTGGTGTAAGGGTAATAGCAATTCGGCTCCATTTCTCCTGTGTCGCGTCCGTGGCCGCGCACCGGATAGATCATCACCAGCGGTGATTCCTTCATCCACTGCGGATAAACGGCTTTATCAGCCAGCGGAAACGAGTTATCGTACCAGTTGCGGTAGATCTCTGCCGCGCCCTGCCAGGAATTTCCAAACCCGCCGACCACATAATCCCAATCCGGGCGGTAATCGCTGCCGAAATCACAGCCGGTAAAGGTCTGCAAACTCAAGCGCACTTTACTTTCATCATATTCATACTCAACGGCTTTGGTGGCACCGGCAGGGTCGTGTGCGGCAAAATACACCCCGGATTCATTATCCGCATAGATCGCCATAAACTGCATCTGCGAACGGCCGGGATAAAAAGAACCGTAGGTTACGCCCAATTTGGCAAAACCGATGGGGTGATAATTCTTGCCGGGCAGCGGTTCATCAAGCAGCACTCCGTCGTGCAGCGGCTGCAGCAGCGTGATATTTTTGTGCCGCGGGTAACAGAGCTGCGGACCGTCAAACCACGAAATCACCTGGTTTTCAGGCACATTGGTGATCAGCGGACGGAATCTGACAAACTCCTGATCGCAAGCAATCTTCAGCTCCACAACCAGTTCCGGCAATGCCGGGTGGCGGGTATAGACAAAATTATTGAACTCAAATTTGCTGCTTTCGAGCAATAATTCATTGCCCTCTTTATCCAGCAGAAGCAGTGTAAACGCTTCCGCTGCAGGCACACAATACTCTCTGCTGCGGCAGCTGACGGCAAAAATTTCCCCGCATCTGCCGGTGGTAAGCTCCAACCCGGCAGCAGGCACATTGAATTTCATAAAAACACCTCTGTAATATTTTCAAAGATCCCAGTCGGAACCTTTCGGACCCAACACCCGTCCGCCATCTACCAGATAGTTGCACCCGGTAATGAAATCCGCTTCCGGTCCGGAAAGATACGCTACCATACCGGCTATGTCAGAACCGGAACCGCAAATCCCCAGCCAGGTACCGTTGGAACTTTTGCGCGTTTCGGAGCGGGATATCATTCCCGGCGACACACAATTTACCGTGATATTGTGCTTGCCGACTTCCATTGCCAGCGTTTGACTGAAAAGTATGACACCGGCTTTGGATGCCGAGTAATCCGACCACCCCGGCAGACCGGAAACCCCGGCGATCGAGGCAAGGTTGATGATCCTGCCGCTTTTGCGCGCAATCATACCGGGCAGAACTTTCTGACAGCAGATCATTGTACCGATCAGATTGACTTCGATGATGCCCCGCCAATATTCTTCTCCGGTCTTGTAGAAAGGTTCGCCACCGCCGCTGCGCAGTTTTCCGGCATTATTGACCAGTATATCAATGGCGCCATATTCCTTTTGTGTCCACTCAAAAACTTCCGCAACCATTTTACTGTCAGTTATATTCATAGCTTTGGCCGAACATTTGCCTCCGGCAACAGCCACATCATCTGCCAGTTTGGCAAGTTCTTCAGAAAGAACTATATCTGTTGCCACCACAATCGCCCCGTCATCCGCCAGACGGCGGACGATGTGCGAGCCGATCAATCCGGCGGCACCGGTGACAATTGCAACCTTTCCTGATAAATTTTTCATAAAAAATACCTGTTATTATATTGATTTACTGCTGTTCCAGACATTTGCGGACATCCCACTGACAGGCGTTGATCACTTCGCGCATACGGCGGATCATCGGCTGGTGGAAACTGTAACGCGGGTCATAGTAAGATACAGCAAAGACCAGATCGCACCCCAGGCGCCCGCACATAAAGCGGTGTATAGTGCTGTATTTACCGTTGCAGAGATGTATGAACGGCACGGGCAGTTCCTGCTTCAGCAGCATAGTTGTACGCACTGTTTCCGCCAATTCTTCCGGGGTATCGGCATTGGTGACGATCTTGACCATATCCGCCCCGCGCGAAGCGGTGGTCTGCAAATGCTTGAGCACCTCTTCAGCAGTCATAAAGCAGTGCGTATGGCTGGAAATAAGCGCGTGACTGCCCGCCGCGTGGATCTGATCGATCAGATCTTTCTGCCGCGCAATGGCTTCGGGATCGAATGTCAGTTCCCGTTCCGAGGGGTCGTAAAGGTCGCCCATAACGTCGATCATTGCCGCGCCGCCGCGGGCGGCTGCCAGCAGAACCTCCTGCCGCGCCGCATCATCGGAGTGCAAATGACGATCGTTGCGGTAAAAGCAGAACATAAACGGCAAATCAAAAAACTTTATCACCGGCTCCAGCGCTTCCTGTGTACGGAACTCCGGCTTGAGGTCACGCATATCAAACAGCACCCCGTCGGCGCCATCGGCAACGGCGTGGCGGCATCCGGCTGCCATTTCTTCGGGGGTCTGTCCCGCCATAATGGCGCAGATTATGGGTTTATGCAAATCAAGAAAACTGTAACGCATATTGAGTATTCCTTAAAATAATTGTTTTTTACATATAAAACGCCCGGAAAAATTCCGCCAGCGTTCCGTGGAATTCCGCAGTCTGATTATCGGTCACGCCGCATTGGTTGCCGCCGCAGAAATAAGCGCGCACCACGCCGTCTTTTTCAAGATATTCAGCGTCGCTGTTATTGAGTTCATACACCCCGGGGTGTCCGGCAGGATCGGTGACTCTTGAAAAATCCGGCAGCAGAACGTGACGCCCCGCCGGCGCATCTTCCCACTTCACCAGATCTTTTGAACGGCTTACGGAAGTGCGGTAAGCCAGTTTCCGCGAAATTGGATGCACAAACATATCCACATAAGTCAGATAGTAATACTGATCTTCTCCGATCCAGTACAAAGATGGTCCGCCGGTATATTTATCCGGTCCGTAGAGTGCATTTTCCACCTTGCGCCAGTGGATCAGATCGTCGGATTCGGCAAATTTCAGTGTATATATGGGGTAACGCGGATCGTTGTTTTCGTACAGCAGAACAAACCTTCTGCCGTCAAAGGTAATGGAGTTGTTGAAGATTTTTTCGCCGTCGCCGGTCACATCCCAGACGCATACCGGATCGCTCCAATGCTCCAGATCGTCTGACTTGATCATTATCACCCGTGAACTTGCCCAGCTTTCTCTGCCTTCCAGATCCAGTGAAAAGCAGTAGCAGACATCGTTCCAGACAAATGCCGTGCCGAAATAATGCCCACGCAACGGTATGGAAATGATCCTGTCATCCGCAACCCGGCGGATCCGGAAATGCGATTCGCGCGGCACACCTTCTTCAAGCTCTCCGGTAAGAAAGTGCTGCATAACATTCTCAACACGGTACTCACCGCCCTTGAAAATAAATGGCGTCATCTCCCCCGGCAGTGCCGCCGACTCCAGCACTTTGCGGTTGGTCAAAGGTGACTGCCAAAAGTTTTCCAACTGCTGCCACTGCGTTTCGGGCGCCTTGGTCTGCAGTGCAAATACATACAAATATACTTTGCTGCCAAAGCGTTTATCAGCAAAAACCGTTACGCCCTTTTGGGCAAACTCTGCTGCCAGCGCATCTGCCAGGGCAGCATCAGATGGCTCAAAAACCGCATAATCCGGATCGATCCCGGCATAAAGCACCTTGTGTTCGGCTAAACTGGTCAACACATCTCCGGCAGTGACCAGCACCATATCGCTCCACAGCAAAGACCACCTTGCGCGGAAGCGTTCGACCGCTTCCACGATAAAATCATAAGAATCCATAAAATGCTCTTGAAATCAGTAAGTTTTATTCGGCGATACCCTGTGCATCGGCAATGATCTGTTCAGCAGAAAGCGCCCCGGCAAAAATCTTGATATCCGAAATGCCGCCGATAAAGCCGTAGCTGTAACCGGAAGCATAAGCGCCGATGGTAATACGGTCGTGACCGTTCAGGAGTTTCATCGGCTTGGCAATAGCTTCTATACCATTGAGATAAAGTTTGACATCAGTTCCGTCATAAACCGCTGTAACGTGGTGCCACACACCTTTGCGGTGCGGGAATTTGCCGTTGTTGATGCTTGCCACCAAACCTGGCATCACTTTGCCCGCACCGCCGACAAACATCAGACTGCCATAGTTGTAAATGATGCGCCAGCCGGGACCGAAATCGGTTTTGGCGGTACTCAGGATAGTGTACTGACGGTTGCCCGGCAGTGTGGGATCTGGGTAAACCCAGAACATTACCGTAAAGGGCTTGGAAAAATCGATCTTGCCGTTGATCTTGGCGATCCCGCAGGTACATTTACCGGTCACACTTTTGACGGGATTCTTGAATGCGATCGCTTTTTTGCCTGCCAGATCACTTTCCCACGCAAATTCCGTACCGGATATTTTAGCATCCGACGCGGTGGCGGCAACGCTGTTTTTAATAACATTGCCACTGCCGTCGGCGGCAGGAAAATGGAACACCAGCTGCGGCTCTTCAGCAACCAGAACAAAAACTGCAAAAACTGCAATTACTGCGGAAAAAATCTTTTTCATAAAATTGTACCTTTGATATTTTATTTGTTTTTATTTTAATTTTTTGTCCAGCCCTTCTGCAGGAATCCGGCACCGCTGTAAGAGTCAATGGCATCTTTGCTGCTGACCTGATCCGAATGTCCGTCATAAAAACCGGCGTGGGCTATGGTGCCGGAATACTGATAAAATGTGGACGTTGCCGCATTGGTCTGGCTGCCGGGGTGTCTGTAAGCAACGTTGCCGTTGGTTGTGTAGGCTATACTGTTGTTGTTGCGCAAACCGCTGTCAATGGAAATAAGCGCCTTGGAGGGGTCGCACAACACCGCTTCCATATTCTTCGGCGCCGGCCCGGTACCGCAAATCACCGAATTGAGCGCATAATGCGTATATTCAAAACCGCCGTTGGATGCAGATTTCAACGGTGTAGCTTCCGAAGGGCATCTGAACATATTATATCTTGCGGTATGCTGCTGTGAACCGTTTGCCGAAAGATCGCTGTCATCGCCGGTGGCCAAGGCAACAACGTGTTCAAACCAGTCATTGCGCGGATTGCTCTTGGTCAGCCCCGGCAACAGCCATCCATCGTTGGTTTGCGAATACATCTGGTAACCCAGCATCTGCTGTTTGAGGTTGGACAGACAGTTCGATGCCTTGGCACGCTCACGCGCCGCGCCCAGTGCCGGCAGCAGCATTGCCGCCAATATGGCAATAATGGCAATGACAACAAGAAGTTCTATGAGGGTGAAGGAGTCCTCCTTCACCTGCTTGCAAGCAGAAAATAATCCTTTGTTCATACACTCACACCTTTCCTGATATTTTTTATTACTTTTCTATCAAAAAATCCACACTTTCCGGGGGCATAAAATTGTTCCGGATACCTCCTTTTATATTTTATATGTTGTTAATAAGTATATTGTTACTGTGACTTATGTCAATGTATTTTAACGATAAAAAATTGTATTTTACTGATATTTTACTTATTTTGTCCGATTTTTCTGTACTGTGCGGGGGTTTTTCCCACTATTGACTGGAATGTTTTTATAAAATACGATGAATCGTAAAACCCCAGCCGTGCGGCGATTTCTTCCACACTGTCACTGGTGTTTTCCAGTTCGCAGCAGGCTTTTTCGATCCGGTGCCGCCGGATGTAGTCGGTTACCGAAATACCGGTAAGTTTTTTGAACTGCTTGCCGAGATAAGCCGGGCTGTTGCCGGTAAGCGCGGCAAGTTTTTCCAGCGTGATCTTTTCCGATGCGTGCTGTTCAATGTACTGAAAAATCCGGCTTACTTTGCCGGGTTCGCCGTATGATACAACCCCGGTGTATTCGCAGATATGCCGTTCAACCAGAATCAGAAACTGCATAAAAAGTGCTTTGGCATTCAGCCGGTAATTCTGCTGCTGTTCTTCGAGTTCTTTTTCCAGATTAGCCAGCAGAGCCGACATCTTGCTGCGCAAAAGCGGCGGGAATGTGAATTTATTGGTCGGCAGCGAAGTATTGAATATGGGCAATGACTTGAAAACCACCATTTCTTCAGCAGAAAAGAGTGTTTCATCAAACATTATATTGAAAAAACTCATACCCGGATTGCACTCAAACTTATGCGTATCGCCGGGAGCAATTATATAGAGGTCGCCCGCCAGAACCGGATACTGTTTGCGGTTGACTCCGCACCAGCCGGCACCGGCAAGTACAAACTGCATTTCCACACAGTCGTGGGTATGCACACTCTGATATTTATACTCCCATTCGCTGCGCCATACTGCCAGCGGCAGAGGTGTATTGCAAAGGCTTTTGAGAAAATAGTTTTTCACTTTCCCTGATCCTTTTTACCTTCACACCTGCGGCGGCACATAATTGGCTTTGCCGCCCAGACGCTTCCATTGCAGATAGACTCCGGCAACCGCCAGCGTTGCTATAAATGTTACGCAGAAATCCCAGACAAACATCACCCGGTAGCCGAAGAGGTCGGTCATATAGCCGCCCAGCCACGCGCCGACCAGCACCACCACCGAGTTGACCATTGAGTTGGCACTGCAGAACTGACCGTATTTGTCTGGCGGCAGTATGGCTATCATCAGCGGTGAATCCGCCAGCCCCTGTATGGCATACATCAGCGTGGTAGCTATACCGATAACCGCAAAAGTTGCCACTGAATAGACAAAAAAGTAGCCGAACACGTTGACCATCATAATAAATATCCCGGCGTAAAAGTAGATCGCCATCGGGTGGTATTTATCAATGAGTTTGCCGGCAATCAGCACCACCCCCGCCGCGATAAGTCCGGAAATACCGGCGATCTTGCCGTATTCAGCAATAGTGACACCGATCTCTTTGGTGGCAAAAAGAATATTGAACATATTGCGGCAGATGTTGGATGCCTGATTCAGACCCGACGCCAGAAACAGCAGGATAAAAATCTTGTGACCGAAGCACTGACGGAAAAACATAACAAGATATGCCGCAGTCGATTTGAGAAATTTTTCATTTTTGGGCCGTTTTTCCACCGGCGGATATTCGCCCTCTTTGACAAATATCATCTGCAGTATGTAGATAAGCAGATATGCCGCAGCAATGATGCAGAATGCCGGCTTGATATTCCCCAGCACCTTATCCAGCAGAAAAAAGTTGAACGCCGCGCCTAAAATCGAGTTGCAGCAGCTGGATACTGCCATATAGCGCCCGATACATTCGCGGGGAATAACATCAGCGATCAGATAGTAATACACCGACCCCGGAAAGAGGTAAAGTACCTGGAACAGCAGTATAAGCGCCGCCAGACAGTAAAGCGGTACATTGGTGCCTTCCAACGCCGGGAAACACTGCACCAGCAGCGCGGCAATCTCTTTGAACCAGCCCAGCATCAGCAGCAGACCGCTCATCAGCGGTGCAGTGATGATCAGATAGGGCGTGCGTCTGCCGAAACGGGTGCGGGTGCGGTCGCTGCAAGTGCTTATCAGCGGGCAGAGTATAAAGTTTATCAGCTGCGGTAAGGAGCCGATGATCAATGCTATATCCGTAGCCGTTGCTCCACAGCTGTCCAGCAATATGGGCTTGACTTTAGGCACTACCTGATAGCAGACCAGACTCAATGCCAGGTTGGTTACGATCATCAGCGCCGATACCATAATTAACCGGGGCAGAGAATATACCATTGAATTGATGGAATAAGTTTTTGGGGGTGCGGAAATTGCGGTCATTATTTTTTCCTTTGTTTTATGTTTATTTTTTTCCGAAAACTTCTCTTACAGCTTCCAGCCGGGCAAAACCGTCTTTTTCATCCGGTTCCAGATAACAGCCCTCGGTCCATTCGTTCCAGCACGCCAGATGCATAAGTTTGCCGGTGTATTCAGGTGTATCGATAAATTCAGCAAACTCTTTCAGATACTCTTTCCAGCGTTCCGGACCGTTGTTGCGTGCAATGGTTATAAAAGGGTAGCCGCGGTTTTCGTACATATCCGACTGCACAGTACGCGGACTGCTGTCGTAACCGGTCATCGCCACCGGGTGATAGGCTACTTTCAGACCGTTGGAAATACGGCGCAGTTCTTTCATATTGATCTGCATCATTTCTGCGTAGTCAAAGTCCGGAAAGGTTGCCGGACGCACATTGCCGTAATTTGAACAGCTGTCAACGCCGAGCTTTTCCAGCAGGGCATTGATGCTGTCAAAGTCCGTGGGATCTTCAAATGAATAGTTGAACGATATGTCCAAATAGAGCTTGCCAAGACCGGCTTTTGCCACGCGCTCCCGGAAATCCCGGAACGCCTCGCCGGTCTTTTCCACACCGCCCAGATCGTTGATAAGGTCGTGGAGCAGATAGATTGAAAAATAGAGTCCACCATCGACCCGCAGATAGTTATCCTGCACAAAATAATTTTCAATAATATGGTCAGTGCATCTGCGGAAAGTTTCCGGCGAAACCTCCCCGTTCCAGAAATCTCTCCGGCAGGGATAAAGATAACTGCCCGGGTGGGCGTATGCCGCCGCGTGATTTGCCCACATCAGGGCAAATTTGATATCTTTACGGTTTTCCGCTTTGAGGAACCCATCCTGCAGACAGCGGTCGCGGTACGGCCCGAAATCGTAATAGTAATAGTCAAAAATAAACGCATCGATTCCGTATTCAGCGGCAGCAGCGATTTTTTTTGCCATAACAGCCGGGGAGGATTCATCTTCGTACCCCCACAGCGGAACTTTGGGCTGTTCGTGCCACGGGAACCGGGAACGGGCGCATTTTACCACTTCCCACTCCGTCCAGTTGGTTCCGTGGAGCTGCTCATTATGCGGATCAACGTGCCAGTTCGGAAAATAGTACGAACAGACTGCAGGGCGTTTTTTCATAACAGAATCATTCCTTTACAACTTGATGCCTGAAATTACTTTTCGTAAACTTCTATTTCGTGAACCTTGGTTCTGGCTTGGGCGGGATCGCCGTTGTTGGCGGTCACATAGAGCCGCACCCGGCGGGTTTCGACCGGATCGAATTTGAATTCCTGATATTCATCCCATTTGGCAGAGATGTTTTTTGCGCTGCCGACAGTTACAAATCTGCCGTCTTTTTCCACTTGCACTTCGTAATCTTTCAGCGTGCCTTCCGCCGGATAGACCACGATCCTGCCCGCCTTTACGGTTTTGGGGAATTCCAGAACTATCCAGTCCGGCGTCTTGCCGGGGGTATTGTCCCACCAGCCGAGTTTGCCGCGGTACCCGCAGCCGCTGAACGCCAGCACGCCGCCGGTGATGCCGTCAGTAACGTGCCACAGACCGCTTTCGGGGAAACGCTCTTTGTTGCTGGAGGCGTAGATTTTCATTGAATCGCCTTCAAGCATCTGGAACGCCAGATTGCCCGGTTTGCGGCGGGTTTCATTGAGTTGACGGATCTTTTCTTCGACCTCGGAAAGCGTCGGCAGACCGCAGGTATTCATATCAGTGGTGTAAACACGGGCATCGTAATTATTGAAACTGTCGCTGAAAGTACCGTTTTCCGCATTAAGTGTACGGCCTTCACGCCAGACCTGCAGTTTGCGGCTGCCGAGCGCGGGAATGGTGAATTCGGCATCGATTCTGCCCTTGACCGTTGAGCAGGCGATCACCCAGTATTCATTGCCGACCTTTTTGACGCGGAAACGGATATCTTTATTATTGCAGACGATATTTTTATCTTTTTCATCCGGCACCGTCATTGCCGGAGTCAGCATCGAAAGTTCCTTTGCTATATCCGGGTGCCCCACGGAAAACTCATAGTAGTGTTCGGCACAGAAGTTGAAGAACATCACCGCGTTTGCCCCCATTGCCATAGCCATAAGGTACTGGATGCGGGTTTCATCATAACTGGGTACTTTGGTACCTATATTGCCGCAGTCGCCGTAGTTGAACCCCTGCTGCAGATAGGCAATAGTCTGGGGCTGTTCAAGGGTTCTGTTGATCGCCTGCGCCTGTTCCATAAACTGCACCACGCGCTTGAATTCGTTGCGCGGAACGCCCTTTTTGGGCGGCGGATAGGGGTGCAGACCATTGATTTCGGCACCTTCGGCATAATCTTCAAACCCCTTTACAGTATCGTTGGAGATCATCACCGGGTGATACGGGTCAACTTCTCTGGCAATGGCATAGTGCTGTTTCATAGCCATAACTGTACAATTTGACAATTCCGGCTCATCGACCGTGTAATAGGCAAACAGATTGGGTGTATCAGAATATTTTCTGTAGATACCCGCCAGATGTTTCTGATCTTCCGGAGTGATCGACGGCACTTTGGTAAGCGCCACAAAACGCGGTTCGTAAACCATCTGGCGCGCCAGACGCATTACGCCGAGCGAACTGCGGTCGCTGACCGTGGCGGAAAATCCCGGATAGTAGTGACTGCCCCAGGAGCCGATCATAAAAAACTTTTTATCATCAATGTGCCAGATGCCGTCGCAATCGCGCCATACTTCGCCCTTGCGGTAGGGCAGTTTCCACAACTGGCGGGTAACTTCGTTGGCGGCAACATTGTTTTTGACTGTTTTGACAAAAATCTGCAGTTTGCCTTCCGGCAGCTGCGCGGCGGGATAACTGAATTTACTGCTGAAGTCCTTTACCGGCAGTGAATAGATCACCTTGCCGTCAGCAGTTTTGATCCCGGTGACGACCTGAACATTTTTCAGCTGATCAGGTGAAAGATTGGCGCTGAAACTCCAGATGGCATTTTTCAGTTTCTGTGATGCAAAGATCATATCCCGGTAGCACGGCTCAAGGATCCGGATAGTAAAAGGTGAATAAGTCACATCTTTATAATATGTATTGCGCTTGAGCAGTTCCCTGTTCACCGGATCGTTAAGCGAAAAAATCGTGCGGAACATTCCCGGGCTTTTCAGTTTTACAGTCGGGAAACGCAATTTCTGCCGCGCTCCGGGCGGCAATTCAGCATCCAGTGAACTGCCCGTCACACCGGCGGATCTGCCGTCAGCAGTTTTGCCGATCATAACCATATTCAGCGATACCTTCTGCTTTTTGGAACTGCGGTTGCCCAGAGTTATACTGATATCTGCAGTAAGATCTTTGCCGGATTTGGCAGTGGTGATCTCCGGAGCGCTGAACTCCCAGGCCATACGGTCCTTGTCAAAGTCAAAACCGCTGATTTTCAGAAAATCCGATGCGCTGTGATATTTGCCGTTGGCAATGCTGGTATCCTGAAAATGCGGTGTACGCATACCGTGGCAGATATTGATCCCCCACGGCGCATCATCCGGCTGGATATCCAGCGATGCATAAGGTATATACCATTCGCACGACCAGAACCCCTCGCCTGCATACGCTTTGTACTTGAACGAACAGTTATACGCCGCCCCGAACGCGCCGCCCTGATCGCGTACCGCCGTTGCCGTTGCCCCGTTGGCATTGGCAAGAAAATGGAAATATCGCGTTTCCGTGGCACTGGGGTCGATCATAACTTCCACACTGTCATCCAGATAGATCGCCGTATCAGTTGCACCTCTGGCGGCATTGCGCTTGACGGAGCAACCGGCAGGTACATTCATTTTCATACCGATGTAGATCCCGGTGTTGCTGTAAAGCAGTCCGGCACTTGCCGCTTGAGAAAGAACGCCGTTTCTGCCGTTGACAAAAAATTTATCAAACACCAGCGCATTTTTCCACGCAGCATCATCAAGTTTGCCGTCGATCACCAATTCATCACCGGTTTTTACCGCTGTAAGCGGAGCCCCGGGCAGCAGTATCGCCAGCATAAAAAGGCCTGCCAATAATAATTTTTTCATATCTGTCCTTCCCTTTTTGATAAATATCTGACTTATTTTTCCAGACGGCTGAAGCGTATCTTGTGACTGCCTTTACTGCCGCCGGTTGTAACTATATCAAGCCGGGTGAAGTTCTTTCCCCAGGCGGCACTGACTTTGGGGTCCTCCACGATCATCGGGGTGGCACTTACGCTGCTGTTGCCGCCGGAAACACTCATAAGCATATTGCCGATCTTATAATCATTGCCCTGTTTTTCCACCGTGGCAATGGTGTACAGGGGAACACGCACGCGGTTGTTATCGCGCTCAAGAGTCCAGGAATCCTCTACTTCCACAGAGCAGTCAGAATAATTGTAAGTAATGGTGCGTTCGCACTTTACAAGTCCGGCTTCTTTTTTATATGCACTGGTAAGATCCATCTTGAACACACATTTTTTATCATCGCGGAAAACTTTGGCGGCATCTTTTTCGAGCGGAGTCTGTACGATCTGCCCTACGCCGTTGAATTGCGGCACATTGTGGCCTTCGGTATTGATTATCCAGTTGTCAAAACGCGTGGAATCAAATGTCGATTTGGTGTAAAGCGTTCCGCCCAGATCCAATATAATTGGCTGATCATTGTTGAAAATGATGAACTGTCCTATATCCATATGGTAGTGGCTGCCTTCAAAACCGCGTTTGGCGGCAAGTGCAACGCCGCGGTCCTTGAGGAAAAGCATCTGCCGGTGATCGTAATAGTGGAACGGCACAGCAGGTATTTGGGGAACTGCTTCGCCCATCGGAGTCCAGAATATATCGGAGAGTTTGCAGAACAATGAACTGCTGCGCCGGAACGCCAGAACATCGCCGTTCAGCCCCACCGCTTTGAAACGCGGGTCATTGAGCTGTTCATTCATACGGCAGCAGGCTCCGGCAGGAATGACATCAGCGGTGGCCACTGCATCAGCAAAACTGAAAAAGTATTTATTGCTTGCACGCACATTGAGTATATATTCAGCCATAAGCTTATATTTTTTCATATCCGGCGGCGTGGTCTGCAGCAATTCGTAGAACCCCAGCACCATCACCGGGTTGACCGTCCAGTAATTCGGACCTTCTTCGCAGCAGCCGTCGGCGGAATAAATTTTCACATACTCATCGACAGAATCTTTGAGATATTTTACCAGTGCGTCGCGCCGTTTGGGCTGATCTTTGAGCACCGTCTGCACCACTCCCAGCACATTGCGGCAGCACCACGGACGCCAGTTATTGTTACCACTGATCCACCAGAAGGGCAGCGGACGGATCTCCATCGGCTCAATGATCCGGGTGATCAGCTTCTGTTTGACGGTTTTGACCAGATTCGGCGAAATTTTCGCCAATTCCTCCTCTAACAGATCAAGCACCGTTGCCAGATCAAAACCGGTACTGGTCGAAAAAAGATCCAGTTCATTGGCGTTGAACGGCAGCGGATCCTCGTACCGGCTTTTGCAGTGTGCAGGGAGTACCCAGGTGTGTTCACCGGTTATATCCCAGATATAATCGATTATTTTATCCAGAAATCTGCCCTTGTATTCAAAGCACTCTGCCAGAACAAGTTTGTCCAGATTGTGGCGCCGTTGGAAATAAACATTTTCATAGTCGATACGGTTGCCCTCCCGCAAAAAACGCATAAAAAGTTCTGCAGAAAGCTGCGGAACCGGTTCCTGAAGGATTTTTTCCGCATCGGCAATAATGGATTCAACGACTTTTCTGCCGCGTTCGCTTTTGCCTGCATTGTTCCACTGTTCACGGTTGGCGGCGGCAGGAAAAACCGATGCCGCACGGTCGGTAATAACTTGATCGGTATTGTTTTCAGCAACTTCTTTTTTCATAGCACACCCGCAAATTTGCAATATAGTTGAAAATACAAAAAATCCCCGCAAAAAATTCATCTTTTATGTTCCTTATTTATTTAACACTTTTTCCAGTTCAGAAATCTTACTGCGCACCCGGGGTGCATCAAATAGATATGCGTTGGGTTCCGGATTGAATCCCTGCCGGGAATCGGATTCCAGAAACGGCAGAACCCGCTTTGTTACCGCCAGTTCTTCTGCACATATCTGCAGATATTTATCGAATGCCTTATCAGTACCGCAAGTGGTTTTTATGTCATAAATTTCTATCAGGTGCCACGCACTCCGGAACGCCGCCATACAGACTTCTGCGGTGGCGATCTCTTCAGCGGCGTGCACCGATGAGGATTTTTTCAGCGCTTTGACATAATCCGGCACTGCCGCTGCCCAGCCTTCGGCGGTCAGGCGGTAACCGGTCAGTTTTTCTTCGTAAGTAAAATTTCCTTTGTGCAGTACGATCTCCAGATCATCGCCGCGCGGTTCTTCGCGGAAACCGCGTCCGCAGGGACCGGTCAATTCTCCAGGCGGCGCAAAATACCCCAGCGCCCACTGCTGCGGACCGGTGTAGATATCGGGTATATCGTAGGGGAAATTATCCATTGCATCGCTGAACTTCAGCCAGTTGGCAACCACGCTATCTGCATCGCATCCGGGGAAATAGTATTCGGCAAAAGCCTTCAGCGCCGCCATTTTATCGCTGAATTCGCGGTGCATCAGAAAGAAATTGAACGCCGCCGTGTTGGCGCTCTGCATATTTCCAAAGTTCCAACACCCCAGAAAACTGCCGCAGTTGTTTTTTATGAACCACGCCGCCTTGTCGTACAGATTGGCAATCAGCGGCAGATTCGGCACCGTGTTGAGTTCGTGCGTGGTGCCGCACTGCGTTTTGGGTATGCAGCGCATTCCCCGGCTTATGGCGTATTCGGAAGATGCGGCAAAGTTTTTTGCCACCCCGCGCAGCGAAAGGCAGTATTCGTCGATCTTGCGCAGTTTGCCGAGGATCATTTTTTCATCGCCCCGGTCGGTATCCGACATATAACAGAGCCCGGGATCAAGCTGATCGATCACCGACTGACGGTCGGTCACGTGCGTCCACGACCAATCCCAGGCGATCACCGCCATATCTTCTGAAGCGCTCCTGACTCCGGAATAGATATCATTAAGCAGATTGGCAATAACCTTTGCCGCGCCCAGTTCAGCACAGCGCGGGCACTGTCTTTCCGGCTTGAAACGGCGGGTGTAGCAATGTGCCGAAAATTCCGATGCCGAAATGATTATATATCCGCCCAACCCCGGCAATGCCCGCGAGAGATCCGCAAAACCGTTGCGTATATATTTGCGCACCGGTTCCGTTGAAGTGCAGAGCGAGATCATATTGTTGAACTCTTTATCGTTGTTGAAGCACCACTCTCTTGAAAGCACATCCACCGATCCGGCGCAACCGGCGTGATTTTTCCAGAACTCAACGCGGTCTTCGTTGATTGCGCGCGGCGGCTGCATCAGCAGATAAACTTTGATCCCGAACCGGGCGGCACGGGCGATCAACTCCCGGATCCCCTGCTGGTGGCGTTCGGCATAAACTCCCAGTTCCGGAAATTCCTCGCGGAAAACCGCATCGTGAAAATGCACATCCAGCCAGACGCCGTTGAATCCGTGACCGGCAATATCCTGCAGAACTTCATCGGAATAAACCGTTGCACAGCGGGTCGCTTCGCCATCGGGTTTGTTCCACGCATCGGGATCAGCATCGTAAACTGCCAGCGGTGAGCGCCATATTCTTATTTCTTCCATTGTAAAAAAACTCCCGTATAAAATGATCTCTTCAGATCAGGATTTTCTGACACCGGACAACCTGTTTCAAGTATAATAATAGTAAAAAACAAATTTTTTTCAATGTATTATATCAACAAAAAATAGTAATATTACGACAAAATTTTTATTTTAGCGTTTTTTTACTGTTTCAGCAGGGTTTTTCATCTGTATTCAGGTACAATATCCGCAAAATAGGAAGATTTGCAGAGCTTATTGAACTGTTTTTTGCCCCATTTTTTGAGTCTGTAAACTTCAGCGGATGATTTCCGACTCGATATTGAACGAATCCGCCACCTTCCTGATCGTTTCGGCGTGGTGCCCCACCCCCAGCGCAAAGTGGTGGGTCGGTCCTGCCATACACCAGCGTTTGAGGAAGGTTTTGACATCGGGCTGGAATTTACCGTGGGTATTGGTGTTGCCGGTCGGGGGGATCGGGCCGGGCAGCGATTCACCTTCGGCAATGACAAACTTGAATTTGCCGTTTTCATTGACTCCGATCGACAGCATAGAAATCGGCCCGGTTTTGATATTGAATTCCACACTGGCGCCGCTGCCGGGTTTGCCGTGATACTTTTTCAAACTGCGGATCACCGGCCGACGGTCGGCAATATTGATGTGGTGCGGACCGTCGTGACCGACCAGCACCGTGTCGCGTGTAAAATCCACCGGGTGGAACTCGGCAAAACTTCCGCCGATATCCAGCCGGTCAAAAATCAGCATTGCTATGCAGGTTTTGATATCAAATTCGCCGCACATCGGGAACCCGGCGCCGGTCAGCAGTGAATTGCCGACAATAAAGTTGGTGACCAGCTGGCGCATCGGCGTATCAGGCATTGATTCATAGTAATAGGCAAGTCCGTCCAGATGCTTTTCGGCAATAAACATTTCCAAAGCCACCCCGGCGCGGGAAGCCACAATCAGATCTTCGTTGGTCAATTTGGTGGTAATAGGATCGGAAACCGGGTCAGGTGTATCAAAAAACTCCAATATGCGTCTGGACATATCAACGACTCCGGGATCCTTTTCATCCAGTGACAGAAAATCCCGCAATATGCTGTCTGGTTCGCACGGAACCGCGTGGGCGCCGAACGCAGCCGTCACCGCCGCCGGGTCGGTCTGCATATCCAGCATAGTATCAAGCACTCTGCCCATCAGCCCGATCCGGGCGCGGCGCAGATCGTGGCGCACTTTGGCTATACTGCACCATTCGGCGATCGCCGCATCGGCTGCCGGATCATTTTCCTCCATACCGATGATCACATCGGATACCGGTCGATTCATACGGATCGCCACACCGGTGAATTCCGGAACCGAACATATATCATCGTTGCAAAGCTGCATAAAGGTCGTGCCGCGCGCATAATCCATAGCCGCCTTCGGCTGCAGTGCCGCCAGAATCACCGGGCAGCGGACTTCGCGCAGCAGAATGGCAAAAGGTATGCTGGTACTGTAAGTGGCCATATGCACAAAAAGTATATCCGGGTCAAAAGCCAGCAATTGCGGCAGCACAGTTTGCGCACTCTGCGGATCATCTACCAGACCGAAGTTGCGGACATCCACTCTATTGGCAGATACTTTGGAGCAGAAAAGCGTTCCTTTGCGGTGCATTTCATCCAGCAGGCCTTCAAACTGGTTCCAATAGGTTTTGAACCCTACGGATACAACTGCCACATTGGCGGTAAGCGGTTTACGGCGCGGTATCTTCATAAAACATCTCCTGCGTGTAATGTTTGGATAAATTTCCGTTTGGGTGATAATTTACAGCCGCAGAAAAATGATTTCAAGATTTTTTTGCAAGGTGATGTCAAAAATTTATTTAATATCAATATTGTCCAATTTTGTCGCGGTAATTTTTGGGCGTGCATCCGTGAAAAGCAAGAAAACTCCGGCAGAAATAGCTTATATCGTTAAATCCTGACCGGTAACATATTGCAGATACCGGTAAATCAGTTGTGCGCAGTTCATTTGCGGCATATTCCAGCCGTAATTTTTTGATTTTTTCTACGATCCGGCAGCCGGTTTTGCGGTGATAAAGCCGGCTGAAATGCTCCGGCGAAACGCCGACTTGCGCGGCAATAGCGGCAATGGATATCTTGTTTCTGAAATGCTTTTTTACATAATCATCCGCAAATTTTACTATCCACTCCGGGTGGTGATATGCTGAATCATTGATTTTCCGGAGCATAAGCAGCAGCAATTCGCAGAGTTCCAGCAGAATCATCTGCTTGCGATTTGGGTAATCGGATTCAAATTCGCTGTGCATCCGGTGGATCAGGGCGATCTCATTTTCCCCGGCTTTAAGCATAAAAAGCGGGAACTCATCCTCCTGATGATAATCATCGCTGAAAATCCGCATAAAGTGGTACGCATCATATATATCCGCAAAAGCATTTTCGATCAGCGAGCGGTCAAAAACAATATTGTAAACCTCCAGCTTGCTGTTTTTCATATCCCAGGTGGTCTGTGCCTCCGGGTGGACAATGATCAGCGATTGCGGAGAAACCGGGTAAAACATATTGCCGATCACCAGATTGCCGCTGCCGCGCACAACGTAAGTGATTTTCCAGAATTCCCGCTTGAACCGCCGCGAAACATTGAAGTAATCACTGCTGTTGCTGGTATGGACTATGGCAAATGGGAAATCCCGGCTGAAAAATTGCTGTCTGGTATATACTTTGAGCTGTTCTTCCACTTTATGTACCGCTGAAACTGTTTGTTAACAATGTATGATTGCGTTAGGGAAACGGTTCAGTGCCGGAAAGCGAACCCAATATACGGATCTTCATATTTTTTCAGCCTCAATAGTTGAACGGCAGATGCGGTTCTTCGATGGCTTCTTTGGCTTCGGCGCGGCATTTTTCCAAATGGGCAATACCGTGGCGGATCTCGGCGGCGACCTGCGCGGGATCGGAGGTGACAAATTCTTCAAACGAGAACCAGCCATCCCACTTGTGCAGTTTCAACGCAAACATAACTTCCACATAATCGACCATACCTTTGTCCAGCGTGCGGCGCTGATTTTTGAAAACAGTTTTGCCGTTTTCGTCCACGCTTTCGACAAACGCCAGATTCTTTACGTGCATATAGGCTATGTAATCTTTCATAACCTCCACCGCAGCGCGGGGACGCAGAAAGCCTTCAATATAGGTATTGGCTACGTCGTAGATCACGCCGCAATATTTCGGGTCGAATTCCTTCAGAACAAACGGTACCATCAGCGGGCAGGCAAAGGTGCTGGCGCTGTGGGTTTCCAGAACATATCTGATGCCGAATTCCTTACCCATATCCATAAGTTTGGCAAGACCTTCGCGGCTCCACTCCACCAGAGTCATAAAGTCATCGCCCTGATGCACAGATTCGTCGTAGTTATATGCAAACCACGGATGCGCCACGCGCAGGACTTTACCGCCGCCGGCAGCAACGGCTTCGCTCCAGCGGCGGATGAGATCGGTCTTCCACAGCTGACCGCCGTTGATATAGGATACAACTTCCAGACCGGCATCTTTGCTGGCTTTCAGCATAGCTTTGGCCTCTTCGGCGGCACCTTCAACCGGCCCGAGGCCCCATTCCATACCCTGAACTCCGGCATCAAGAGCAATCTTGATGATCTCATCGATGGAACATTTTTTGCGGATGGAATTAGTGTTCATTGAAAATTTCATAGCAATACCTCACTCTCTTGAGTTTTATTATTTTACAGAATCCATTTCTTTCATCAATTTTACCGACATAAAGAGGCATCGCGGCAGATGGAAAAAGGTCTTCCACTTGCCGCCTTTGAGCATATGCGTGGGTTCGCCGCGCCGGTTGAGATAGGCAAACCATTCGCCGTATTCCGGATCGGGGAAGTGTTTCCAGGTCCACTCATCAAGTTTATAGAACCAGTTCAGGAACTTTTCATCGCCGGTAACTTTATAGGCATAAAGGCAGGCAATGATCGCTTCATTATGCACCCACCAGAGCTTCATATCGTGCTGGAGTTCCAGATGCGGCTTGCCCAGTACATCCATAAAGTAGAATATACCGCCGTATTGCTTGTCCCAGCCGAAATCAAGTGTGGCTTCGATGATTTTTATCACTTCGCTCTGCCGTGCGGTGTTGCCGGTTTCCTGCATATAATCCAGCATAAACCACATTGCTTCCAGCACGTGACCGGGATTGAGCATTCTGCCCTGACAGCTTTCCAGATCAAACGAACCGTCGGGCAGGATATTTTCAAAAACCACCTGATACTTTTCGTTCCAGAACTTGTCCAGCACCAGATCCAGCGCTTCGGCACCGGCTTTATCGTAATCAGTTATACCCAGACCGCGTTTCATAACCAGTGCCAGATTGGCGATCATCATATAGTGCCCCAGCGCCTGATAACTCTGGCGCGCGGGCATACTTTTGTTCCAGCATCCGGCGGGATTGCCGCTTGCCACGCGCTTGAGATAGCTGTCCATAGCTTCGCGTGCAGCATCGTAATAGCGTTTTTCGCCGGTGGCGCGGTACATTTCCGCCGCGCCCATTGCCGCAAAACAGTCCGAAAAAACATTGTACTGCGAAATTATCGGCTCGCCGGCACGGTTGAGCGCAAAGTAGTAAGATCCGTCTTCCGCGCGGCCCTTGCTGTAAAGAAAATCGAACCCGTCGCCGGCGATCTTGAGAAATTCATCTTTTTTGTATTCAGAAGCGTAAAATTCGCCGAACATATAGACTATGCGCCACTGCATCCACATATACTTGTTGGTATCGTAAACCGAACCGTCGCGGTCAAGACTGGTAAAATAGCCGCCGTATTCGCGGTCCACACAATGCTTTTCCCAGAATGGGATCACATCATTTACAAGTGTTTTTTCATAGCGATCAATAAACTTTTCAAACATCTTTCCACCATATTCAAAGTTCTGTATTGTTAATAATTTCTGCAAGCATTTCATAATACCCCGGAATACGCGCCTCCTCATTGGCGGCATCTTCTGCACTCACCCGTGTGGATGGGCGGTCAGGTGCAAACACGGTGCAGGAATCCGGAACCTGTTCCTGCGAAAGTTCAAAAGTACCGATTTTACGGGCAATATCGATCGTTTCGAGCTTATCCTGACCGCAGAGCGGGCGCAGCACAAGCATATTCACCGCCTGATCAATAGTATTCATATTCACCAGAGTCTGACTTGCCACCTGCCCCAGCGATTCGCCGGTAAGCAGCGCACCGATCTTGCGGCGGCGGGCAATACCTTCGGCGATCCGGAACATCAAGCGCCGGTAAAGCACCGTGCGGAACCGGGGATTGCAGTTGTCTCGGATAAGTTTCTGAAACTCCACAATATTTATCATATAAAGCCTGCCCGGCTGCTGAAAAGTATTCAGGTAATTGGCAATGCGCTGAACTTTATCCACTGTTTCAGGCGGGGTGTAAGGATCGCTGTGGAAGCCGATAAAATCCACCGGCGAACCGCGTTTCATAGTCAGATAACACGCCGCCGGCGAATCGATCCCTCCGGAAAGCAGCGCCATAACCCGGTCATTGCAGCCCACCGGCAGACCCCCGGGGGCGGAAAAACTTTCCAGCCAGATGATCGCCAGTTCTTCGCGAACTTCCACCCCCACAGTTATATCAGCAGTATCGTTGAGGTCAAGTTTAAGGTTTTCGCGCCCGTAAATACCGCCGAGCAGACTGGTCAGAGCGATCTCAATTTCCTGTGAACACAAAGGGAAATTCTTATCGCTGCGGCGGGCGCGGATCCGGAAATGCAGTGTGCGGTTTTCCCGGTGCGCCTGTTCGATAGCGGCGGGGAAAACCTGTTCAGCAGCAGTTTTTATAATCGACTGGATATTTTCCATATCCGGCGCTGTAACGATTGCCGGAGAAAAGTTTTCCACCCCCAGGGCACGCAGTTCCAGCTCCCGCCGGATAACGGCAAGTTCATTTTCAGTAAAATCCCGGCGGTCGGCAAATTCCAGATAAATGCGCCCGCGGATGCGGCGGTAACGCAGTTCCGGCAGCTGAATGCGCAATATCCGGCGCAGATTTTCCAGCAGAGTGCGTTCAAAAAAACCGCGATTGTTGCCTTTGGTGGCAATTTCGTGATAACGGCATATTATGGCATTGTACATAGGTCAGAACCCAAAATTTCGCATACAGTTTATGATCTTGTTTTAATATACACTGTCAGTAATTTTCTGCAAGCCGGAAAAGTGATATTTTAACAATGTTGCGCAATAAGGGAACCGCTCATTCTGTTACCGGATATTTTTTCAAACGGCTGAAAAAAACAAAAATATTTTTTACCACCTGCTGATAATACTGTTATAACCCTTATATTTGCAGTACAAACAGATGTTTTGCCAGCCGCATATTCAAACTTGGCTCGATTGTTAAGTTTTTTGTCATTATCATTAAGGTTTTTCAGTTTGGCAAAGGTAAATTATTCTGAAAAATCCGGAGCAACCTGTCAAAAATATCATAAAGAAAATTAATGACGGCAGAATACAGTATTTCACATTTCATCACCTTTTGCCGTATTGATGGATTTTATCAGCATTACCCGGATTTGTGAGCAACTGTTGTTTAATATTCGTTGGTTAATATAATATCTGTGATGAAGTATTGCAAACTGGAACTCTCATTTTTCATTTTTACATCATATGAGCGGAGCGAATGCTTCATTTTTGGAGTGAAACGAAAAATGCTTCATAACGAAGTTGCTTCATCTGAAAAGGCTTCATATTTTTTGCCTTGAAATCAAGGCAAAAAAATGGCGGCCGGCTTTTTTATCTTCCCCCGCCATTCTGAAAGGCTTTTTGAACTAAAAAACTTGGATTTTTCGCTGTGAGATGAAATCCTGAAAATCACTTCACTTTTGTTCAGGAAAATTCAGAATATCTTTGGAATTCATCGCCTTTAAACAGAAAACGAAACTTTTACCGGTGATTTTCGTATTTTCCCTTTGGAATGGAATAATTGTTTCCGATTGATAAAACCGAACCATCAAAAGTGATATTGCCGAACTTTTCTTTGGCATCCTGCCAATTCAAAGCGAAGCCGATTTTTCCGCAATCGTGATAATATGCCCTATCAACACCGCCGATATGCACGCGCGCGTACACTTCAATGCGGGTTCCGACATTTTTGCCGAAAACTTCCACTCCGTAAAACGCTTTACCGTATTTACCGTCAATATGTTTAACCGCGATCAATTCAGACTGGTAAGCATCCCTGCCGCAGTAAAAACCGAAAAAGAATATCAATACGACAAGTAATACCACGCCAACATATTTTAAAATGCGTTTATGTTTCATTTTTCAATCACCTTCTGCCGTATTGATGGATTTTATCAGCATTACCCGGATTTGTGAGCAACTGTTGTTTAATATTCGTTGGTTAATATACTATCTGTGATGAAGTATTGCAAACCGGAACTCTCATTTTTCATTTTTACATCATCCGTCGCACGAAGTGCTATGGATGACAGGTCATACGGAGCGGAAGCGAATGCTTCATTTTTGGAGTGAAACGGAAAATGCTTCATAACGAAGTTGCTTCATCTGAAAAGGCTTCATTTTTATGAAGCACGCCTGTCGGCGTATGAAGCATTTTGCGGCGTTGCCGCAAAATATGAAGCACCGCAGATGCGGTATGAAGCAAAGCCTTTTCAGGCTTCATATTTTTTTGCCTTGAAATCAAG
>JAZNBV010000069.1:0-39808 GCA_045587205.1 Victivallaceae bacterium | reverse complement strand
ATTGAGGAGGGGAAAAAGACCTTTTGCTGGGTCGGTCCTTTTTCCCCTCCTCAAACTCCACCGCTTTTTTCCAAACCTTTTCTTGGCATTTATCTTTTTGCAACGCAAAAAGATAAATGCCCTTCAAGTTTTAAAAAGATTCCCGCCCAAAAGTTAATCATATAGCTTTTATTTACCTACCCGTGTCGGGAACAGAGCGTAGCGTAAAAAAACTTGCAATATGGTAAATCCCGGTTTATATTAAAATATACTTTTATGCCGTATGAAGCTGTTTTTAACTGCGGGATTTATAATTTTATGCCGGTCGTCAATAAAGATAAAATGTTGAGTCAGCTTGCTTTTATGCGTCTGCATTTAAGCCATATAGCCATCGGATCGTGGCCCTGCTGCAATGTGGCGGCCAAGCCGGTGAATATATTTTTTACCATTCTCGAAAAAGAGCCGGGCGATGAAAGTTGTGTACGCGATGTGGTAAATGATATTGTTCTGCCGCTGACTCCGGGTCATTGCTATTTTATGCCCTGCAATCACAAGATGTACTGGAATCTTACGCCCCGGTTGAAGTTTGTTTCCATACATTTCAATTTGGAATTTTTTTACGGCATTGATATATTCACCAATTATCCGGAGTGTATCCAGTGGCAGGATCCGGCGCTGGCTGAAGAGCTGCCGCAGCTTATCCAGAAACAGGAAGACCTTGCTTCGCTCTGCCGGATGAACGAAATACTTTACCGGATAATCGGGCGTTTTCTGACTGTCCATCCGGTAAAGGCATTGAATGATTCAGTAAAATATGAGCGCTATCTGCCGGTGCTGGATTTTGTCCGCAAACGCGGCAATGCCTCCACGCGCGTGGAGGATATGGCAGAAATTATGAAGGTGCGCAGCAATGTATTCAGCCGCAACTTCAGCCGTGATTTCGGAATTCCGCCCAAACTCTTTCTGGTCAATACACTGGTGCGTAAGGCTTCGACACTTTTGAGTATGCCCGGCAGCAAAGTCAAGGATGTTGCGGGGGAACTCAATTTCCAGAACGAATTTTATTTTTCCAACTTCTTTAAAAAGAATACCGGTTTTTCGCCCCGGGATTTCCAGAAACGCAACCGGATCATTCCGCGTTAAGTGCTGTAAAACGCGGTTTCAACGGGCGGAAACAGCTGCAGAGAGATTGATTTTTCAGCGGTTCAGCCGGATCGTTGAAATCCACCACCCAGATATCGCGGTAAATGCCGTCGGTGATAAATGTGTGTATTGCCAGTGTGTGATCACCAGTCCACGCCGCGCTTGCCGCCACCAAATGCGCACAGTGATCGGTCAATTGAAAGATGCTTTGGGCAAAAAATCCGAACCCGGCGCGCAGCTGTTCGATGCCGTGCGGCCCATTGAAGGTCAAGGTACACTCTTTTTCTCCGAAGGTTACTTCGCAACTTTTTATTTTTTCAGGATTTTCTGCAAAGTAAAAAGTCCGGTTTTCACCGCGGCGCGTAATGTCACCCGGCACGGCGGGTATAGCCATATTATTGATGTATGCGTGTAATTCATTTACTGCAGCACTCTCTTCCGGCAATGATTTATCGCCGGCAGCGGGCAGCAGGATTTCCCAGAATGCGGTCAATATTTCGTGCATATTGCCTACGCAGCTGGTTACAGCTATGGCAATATCTTGTTCCGGCAGCATTACGGCGTATTGACCGGACGCCCCGTCGCCGCGGAATCCGTGCAGCGATCGCCAGAACTGGTAGCCGTAGCCCTGCTGCCAGTCAATGAGGGTGTTGGTGGAATTGTCGGCGTGCTTCTGAACGGCTTCGGCAATATACTCTCTTGGCACGACTTCTCTGCCCTGCCAGAAACCGTTCTGCAGGAGCATCTGGGAAAATTTGGCGATATCTTCTGTGCACAAATAGAGTCCCCAGCCGCCGCAGTTGATATTTTCGGGGCTGTTTTCCCACAAGCCGGGGGCAATGCCGAGCGGCTGGAAAAGTTTATCCATCAGATATTCGCGCACATTGAGTCCGGTGACTTTTCTGATGACTGCCGCAAGCATATAGGTAGCTGCCGAGTTGTAAGTAAATGTGGTGCCGGGAGTTGTATCAAGTTTGCTTTCCAGGAATGCTTTGCACCAGTCACGGCGTTCCCAGAAAAAGCGCGTGGCGCACTGCAGATGACCACTGCGCATAGTCAGAAGATCCTGCAGTGTTACCTGATTCATCATCGGGTCGGTAACGGCATTGGCATATTCCGGGAAAAACGCAACCAGTTTGTCGCTTATTTTCAGCAGGTTGGCTTTTTGCGCCAAACCCACGGCGCAGGAGACAAAACTTTTACTCAAAGAAAAGAGCTGGTGCGGCACATCTTTTTTATACGGTTCTACCCACGTTTCCAAACACACCTGTCCGTGGCGCATAATCATAATGCTGTTGATATATTCAAGTTTGCCGAGTTTCTGCATAAGCTCAAGCAGCGCCCGCGAGGAGATGCCGACGGATTCGGGAGTTGTTCTGGGTAAATGATACATAGTAAAAGCTGATTGAGTGTTAGGGGTTTAACATTGGAGTGATAATATAATACTTCTCTGAAAAATAGCAAATAAAAACACAGGTTTTCAGCCCTGTACAAGACAAGTGCTGTGAAAACCTGCGGGGTATTTATGCGTTTTGCGCCGCTTAACGGTGATATTTTTTAAGCAGTTCTACAACTTCGGAGCGGATTTTATCCGGTACTGTGGCATCAAAAGCGGCATCTTCCACACGCTTGGCGGCGTTTTTCAGAAGTTCATCCACACCGGGTTTGCCGGAATATTTTTTCAGCAGTTTGAGATAGCGCACATCATCCACGCCGCGGCGCATTGCCATATAGCGGATGCTGGGTATGCATTTACTGCCCGCACGGTAGGCGATCGCCCCGGCTGGAATGCGTTTCCAGTCGGTTGCACCGCACTTGCCCCAGGTCATTGCACTGAACTGGTAAAAACCCAGAATATCGCAGTTCATCCGGAATGCCCGCCACGCGTGGAGCCGGTAATAGGTGTGCAGATCTTCGCGGATGCCGGTACTGCACTGATAAATACCGATCAGGGTATCGGGCCGTGCATCAATACGCTTGATCAGCGGTTTATAAGCAGGCGAGTTGCGTAAAAGCCAGTGATAGATATGTTCATCGAGCAGATCGTCAAACTTGCTCATCATTTCCGGAGTGAACTCAAAGTTTTCGCACGCCCAGGTGATGCTCAACACCGCATCGGGCAGCGTTTCGCGCATAATTTCAGTAAGGCGCAGCAGGAGTTTGAACTCTTTGCCGCGGGGTTCATCCCAGATTTCAAAAACCACATCATCCATACTTACGCCGCTGGCAAGGATGGCTTTGCGGATTGCCTTAAGGTGGTTGCGCCAGCAGTTTTCCCATTCCGGAGTGAGTTCTTTCATACCTCTGGGCATCGAGGTGCGCGTAAAGCATTTGTAGGCGCTGTAACCGTAGAGGAATTTGCGTTTGACATTTTCTGCATTGAGCTGTTTGTATTGTTCAACACCATCTTTTAACGCCTTTACCAGTCGCTCGTGGGATCCGTTATCGTCGATCAAATCGCCCTGCAAATTGAATTTATGCTTGACATAAAAGGGCGTGATATGCACCCGTCCGGTACCCAGCTGCATCATATAGCGCTGGTGATCGATCGTGCCGGTGCTGCTGCACAGCCAGGCATCGCCGGGGGCGGGCAGATCAAAGGGCAGAACTTCCAGACTTATCGGGTAATCACGGATTTCGCCTTTGTAACTGCTGGCGGTATGTACTGCGGGTTCGGAAAGCGGAATAATACGCAATGAACCGGCGTATCTGCCCGGTTTGACTCCGGCGGTATTGAGTTCCAGCCACACCAGAGCACCTTCACCGGGGGCAACGGTAACGGTCTGCGCTTCGTTTATCCGGGGCAGAGCGTCAAAAATTGTGCCGGGATTTTTGCTCTCGGAATCCTTTACGGCAACGCCTTCGCGCAAAGTGATATTTTCGGCGGGGAATCCGCCGGCAAGGGTGTGATTTTCGTGCAGATAAAAGTTTTTGGCATTGTCGTGGATCACCACCCGGTAACTGGCGGTTTTAGCGGTGCGGTTGACCACCACCAGCGGCAGCATAGCGATCTCTTTGCCGGCGGCGCAGAGTCTGATTTCATCTTTTACCACATTTTCCACGCCAACTTCCAGCGGTGCGGAAAAATTTCCGTTAAGCGGCAGCTGCGCCAGCACAAAAGGCGCTTTTCCCATCTTGGCAGAAACGATCTGACTTTTCAATGTTTCATAAGCTCTGATTGCCTGCGCCATAGTATTGAATTTCTTTTCTGCAAAGGCTTTGACGGCACTCTGCATTGATTCCGGAGCATCATTTTTCAGTTCAGCAGCGGCGCGTTTCTGATAATCTTTCGCATTGCCGAACCCCAGCATCACATAATATGCCACATCGCGGAAATTGCTCTGTATGGGGGCAAAACTGTACGATATACCGTTGTGTTTGATTCCGGCATTGAACTTGATCAATTCGCCGGCAGCGGGAGCATTTTTGAATCCGATTAATGTGTACGGTATGGTAAAAATGTATTCACTTCTGCCGTTGCTGCTTACTGCCCGGGCTGACCATTTATCGAAATCGGCAACTTCTCTGTTGCTGACAATATGGCAGCGGCCGCCGTTGCGCGAACAGACAAACTGGAAAAATTCTTTGTTGTTTTTATCCTGCGAAAAGAATATTTCCATAACATCGTCATTCCAGATATCTTTGCCGTTTTCGCTTACGGCTCTGGGCTGTTTGAAATATTTGTGCTTTCCGGTATCCGGATCGTCGTAAACTATCTTGCAGATCAGTGAATCTTTTGTACTCTGCCAGGAGAGTTTTACCGGTACATCGGGCGTACCTTTGAGCCACGGCGCCGGAATTACGGTCAGTTTGCTTTCCAGAGAGCTGTTGATATTGTAAACTGTTTTCAGCGGTATCTTGTCAACTTTGACACTGGCGGCAGGTTCGATGTCATTCAATGAGCGGCGTTTTTCGATTTTCACATTGTCAATCAGGATAAAATCGCCCTTTTTGACCGGAAATATACTCTGCTGTTTACTGTCTGCCCAGAACCGCAGCCGTAACCGCAGAAATTTGGTGTCTTTGGCGGTTTTGAACGAACCTTTTACTGTACTCCATTTTTCCGGGTCGGGTTTGGCGACTTTGGGAGTGGTCCGGATATTGGTTTTGCCGTATTTCCACTGCGGTTTTCCTGCCGGGTCAAGTGCAACAAGCAGCGAGGTCTGAACCGAGCCTTTGAAGTCAAAGCTGAAATTATAGACTGTATCCGGTTCTGCTGCAAAGCCGGGTTTGCCGTTGGTTTTGCCGAATACAAGTTCGGCAGAAAGCGTCTTGTGACCGTTGCGGTCACGGATCTGGTCAATTTCCATTTTCAGGCATTTGTTCCAGGTCATATCCTCGGTGATGCGGGTTACTTTTACTGAACCGTTGTCGCTGTGAACATAAAACGCATCTGCATATTGATCAGTATCAAAACTGGAATCTTTGAGCAGATTGGCTCCGGAGAGCGTCACAGCTGCAGTACACAGCAATGTAAATACAGAGAAAAATTTATTCATTAAAAAGCTCCTCAAACTTAAATTTCATTTTTGACAAATTTCAGAAGATCGTTCACATCTGCTGTGGCAACACATTCCACGGTATCAGCGGCGCCGTAATAGATTTTTACTTCGCCGGAATCTTCCAGAATCATACCGCCGGGGAAAATAACTGAACCGATCATACCCTCTTTTTCGTACTTTGTTTCCGGAACCAGCAGCGGCTTTTCCGAAATCGCCAGCACTTTGTTGGGGTCTTCCAGATCCAGCAGCATCAGTCCGCCGTAGTAGATTTTGTGCCAGTTGGGGTGCCACGCATAGAGCGTTTCTTCAACTTTTTCCACGGCGTGAATGGCACAGAGCCAGCCCTCTCCGGTCTTTACCGGAGGCGCGCCGGGACCGATTTTGCTGTTGCAGTACGGTATCTTTTCAGCGCCCAGCAGCAGTTTGTGCCGGCCCCAGTCGCAGCAGTCGGCGGAGGATGCGCTCCAGATATCAAAGTTTTCGCTCTTTGCGCCGCGCGAATAGACAGGGAACGGCCGTTCAAGACGCATAAATCTGCCATTGATTTTTTCGGGAAACAATACCATATTGCGGTTGTCAGGAGCAGAAACACTCAAGATATCGAATTTGCTGAAATCTTCAGTTACCGCCACTCCTCCGCACACTCCGTGATAAGTATCCACCGCAAAGCAGAGATAGCATTTGCCGTCGATAACGGTCAGCCGGGGATCGTACAATCTGCGGATCTCCGGATCGTTGAATACCGACTCATCCAGACAGGGCTGCGGTGCAACTTCCCAGTTGAAACCGTCATCGCTGAACGCCAGACCCAGATTGATCTTGGCGGGGGTAGTCATAAAGTTTTCTTTGTTGCGGACGTGGTCGTTGCGGAAAACCATCACATATTTACCCTGATATTTGGTGATTCCGGCATTGTATGTACAGACCGCTTCGTAAGGAGCCATTCCGGCGTGAATCACCGGGTTGCCTTCGTAACGCTTGATAAAATCAGGAGTTCTCCAATTCATAATATCAAATCCTGTTTATTTTCTGACAAAATTTAACAGATCGTTTACATCACAAGTGGCAAGACATTCCACAGTATCGGCGGCGCCGTAGTAGATTTTTACCTCGCCTGAATCCTCCAGGATCATACCGCCGGGAAAGATCACGCTGCCGCGGAAGCCGTCAAGCTCGTAATCCGTTTCCGGCACCAGCAGCGGAGCCTGACCGATGCTGATGATTTTGTTGGGGTCTTCCAGATCCAGCAGCATTACTCCGCCGTAATAGGCCTTGTTCCAGCCGGGGTGCCACGCTTTCAATTCATAATCGACTTTGTTGACAAAGTGGGTCAGAGCCAGCCAACCGTATGGGGTCTTTACCGGCGGCGCACCGGGACCGATCTTGCAATTGCAGCAGGGCATATTTTCGGCGGCAAGTACAAGAGCGCTTTCTCCCCAGAACTTGAGGTCGGGCGATTTGGATGACCAGATATCGAACGATTCTTTGAATTGGGCACTGCGGCCGTAAACCGGCATCGGGCGCTCAAGACGCATATAAAGACCGTTGATCTTTTCGGGGAACAGTACCATATTGCGGTTTTCGGGTACGGCAATGGAGAGGATCTCAAATTTATCAAAATCCTCGGTTACAGCAATTCCGCCGCGCACTCCGTGACAGGTGTCAACTGCAAAGCAGATGTAGCATTTGCCGTCGATTACAGTTAAACGCGGGTCGTAAATACGGCGTATTTCTTTATCGTTCAACCAGGCGGCATCCCAGCACGGACTGGATTCCACGCTCCAGTTGATGCCGTCGTCGCTGAAGGCAAGTCCCAGATTGGTTTTGCCTTTGCCCCAGGCAAAATCTTCTTTGGTTCTGCCGTAATCATTGCGGAAAACGCACACATATCTGCCGTTGTATCTGGCAAAACCGGCGTTGAAGATCTGTGCTGCATCGTACGGTACTTTGCCGGTATCCAATATCGGATTGGCAGGGCAGCGCTTGATAAAATCTGGTGTTTTCCAGTTCATAGAGATTCCCCCGGTCAGATTTCGTTTTTAACGAATTTCAGCAAATCGTTGACATCCGCAGTGGCAAGGCACTCCACGGTGTCGGCGGCGCCGTAATAGATCTTTACTTCGCCGGAATCTTCCAGAATCATACCGCCGGGGAATATCACACTGCCGCGGAAGCCGTCCAGTTCGTAATCACTATCAGGCATCAGCAGCGGCTTTTCTGCCATAGCAATGATTTTAGAGGGGTCGTTCAGATCCAGCAGCATCAGCCCGCCGTAATAGGATTTGCGCCAGCTGCGTTCCCAGGCATAGAGATTCATATCCATATTCTGCACGGAGTGGAAAGTGCAGAGCCAACCTTCTCTGGTTTTGATCGGCGGCGCACCGGGTCCGATTTTACTGTTGGTGAAGGGAACCTGTTCTTTGCCCAGCACCAGTTTGGTTCTGCCCCAGAATTCCATATCCGGCGACATAGAGCTCCACAAGTCAAACGCTTCGCTATTCCGTCCGCGGCTGTAAACCGGCATCGGGCGTTCAAGGCGCATAAACATACCGTTGATTTTTTCTGGGAACAGTACCATATTGCGGTTATCGGGGGCGGTGAGCGAGATAATGTCGAATTTGGCAAAATCTTCGGTTACGGCAATACCGCCGCGCAGACCGTGGCGGGTGTTCATAGCAAAGCAGACATAGCATTTGCCGTCGATAACGGTCAAACGCGGGTCGTAAATGCGGGTACATTCCGGATCGTTGATGCTGACTTGCTGGGCGCTCCAGCACGGCTGGGGGGCAACTTCCCACTTTATGCCGTCATCGCTGAATGCCAGACCGATATTGGTCCGGGGGCTGGTGTTATCCGAAATTCCGGCGTAAAAATCCACAAAATCCTGTCGGCAGAAATCGTAGTCATTGCGGAAAATCATCACATATTTGCCATTGTATTTGGTTATACCGGCGTTGAAAACCAGTTCTGCCGGGTAGGGTACATCGTTTTTGGTCAGCACCGGGCCGTATTTTTTGACAAATGACGGAGTTTTGAAGTTATGGGGATTGTCAAGAGCCATTTTTACAATACCTTTTTATGTGATTTTATTTACTTGCAGCTGTAGTTTTGCAGATTTTTGCATTGTCGATCAGGAGTACATCGCCGACTTTGAACGGAAATACACTCTGCTGTTTGCTGTCGCCCCACAGAAGCAAATGTACGCGGATGAATCTGGTATCGGTATTGGTTTTGAACACTGCTTTGCAAGTGGTCCATTTGCCTTCAACACCCTTGACTACGCGCGGCACCGGACGGATGCGTTTTTCGGAAAAATAAGTTTTGGCAGGCTGTTTGGAATCCAAACTGACCCACAGTGATATCTGATGAGCGCTTTTAAGATCAAACGCGATCTCGTATTCGGTATCGGGTTCTGCCGGGATACCGTTCTGACCGTTAAACTTGCCGAAAACCACTTCGGTAGAGAGCTGGGAACGGCCGTTTTTTTCCAGAATGGAAGTTATTTCCAGTTTCATACACTTGTTAGTGGTGCCTTCTTCGGTGATATTGGCAATTTTCATTGAACCCATTGCATTGGCAAAATAAATTTCGCCGCCCAGCCGCTGGGTGTTGAATTCACCATTTTTGAGTATATTTTCAGCCATTACAGAAAAAGCAAAAAGAGTCACCGTCAGGACAAAGATTTTTTTCATTTTTTATATCCTATTTTGATTTTTACCGCAAAAAGAAGTTGTCAACCTTTTCAGTTTTAGTACTGTCGAACCAGGCGGCGGTTACATAATTGTTGCCATCGTGTACTTTGCGTCCGGCAACCATTTCCTGTGCCCAGGCGCTCATAAATTCTTTGCCGTTTTTGCTGTCGGCGTGACCATCGAGGTAAGCACCGTTGATCTGACCGGTATGTGCCTCAAAAAAGTGCGATGTACTGTTTTTGGTATGGTCAACGGTGGCAGTCTGCTTGTTACGGGCAGTGCTCCAGCTGTCGCCGTACAAAGTGAAATCATCCGGGCTGGTGCGGATGCTGTTGGAGTCAAACGAAAGCAGAGTTTGAGCATAGCATACGCTTTCACGCATAATACTGCCTGTCCAGGCGGGAGTCGGAAATCTGCCTCTGCTGGCGTAGGTGTAATAGTGGCGGCTGGAATCGTTCTGATCGTAACCGAAAGGCTCCAGACTCGGGCAGGAGTAAGGCGCGTTTCCGCTATCCTGAATGTACTCAAAACGTATATACCACTCTGTCCACTGGGTGCCGCTGGAACTCTTTCTGCCGGTGGTTATCCAGCCGAAATTGTCAGTGGCATACAGCTGCGAAGCAAGCGCACACTGTTTGAGGTTGCTCAAACACTGGCTGGCACGGGCGCGTTCTCGCGCGGCGGAGAGTGCGGGCAGCAGCATTGCCGCTAAAATGGCAATAATAGCAATGACGACCAGCAATTCGATGAGGGTGAATCTGCAAATTTTTTTCATTTGTAAATCCTTTGTTCTGTTGATTTAATTATCGGAAACATTTATGTTGTTTTTGCGGAAAAAATCTCTGACGGCATCTGCCTCTGCCACGGTGCAGGGCTCCAGATCTTCCAGCGGTTCGCGCTGACCGATCGCCTGATATTTGAAGCGCGCCCGGTGAAATGGCAGAACCGATACGGTTGTAACATTGTGCAATCCGGAAATTATATTGGCAAAGCCCGCCAATGCTTCAGCTGTGTTGTTATATCCGGGGATCAGCGGTATGCGTATTTCAACAGGTTTAGCGTTTTTATCAAGTTTCTGCAGATTTTCCAGCAGCAGAGTATTGGTCATACCCGTTGCACGCAGATGTTCCGCAGGATCGGGGTGTTTGAGGTCAAATAAAAAGAGATCTGTCACCGGCAGAACTTTTTCAAAACTGCTCCACGGCACCGCACCACAGCTGTCCACGGCGGTGTGGATAGAGTGCTGATGCAGTTTTTCCAGCAGCGCGTAAACAAAATCACTCTGCAGCAGCGGTTCGCCGCCGGAAACGGTCACGCCGCCGGAATTGGCACGGTAAAAACTTTCGTCGCGCATTGCTTCTGCAAAGGCTTCCTCCAGCGGGATTGTTCTGCCATAACGCTCAAGGGCGTTGACCGGACAATTTTCCACGCACTTATTGCAATGGATGCACCGGGCGCGGTCGATGTGGTGATTTCCCTCTGCATCAAATGTATGCAAAGAGCATATTGCCGCACATTTCCGGCACTTTATGCAGCGGTGCTGCAGCAGCCCCAGTTCCGGCGCGGCGTCCTGGCTTTCCGGATTGTGGCACCACTGGCAGCGCAGCGGGCAGCCTTTGAAAAAGAATGTGGTCCGGATGCCGGGGCCGTCGTGCACCGCCAGATGTTTTATATCGATTATATTGCTGGTCAGCATACTTCAGAACCTCTTGCGCGATCAATGAAAATCTGCTGTTCTTCGGGTGCCAGATCGATAAAACGCAGATTCCAGCCGCAGACACGCACCTGCAGATTGGCATATTTTTCCGGGTTTTTCTGTGCTTCGATCAATGTTTCACTGCCGAAAATATTGAACTGCAGCGCCGCCCCGCCGTTTTTGAAATAAGTTCTGACCATATTCTGCAATGTATCCAGTCCCTTATCGCCGGCAACTGCACTGGGGTGCAGAGTTATATCCAGCGTGGTACCGTTGGGGAAACGGTGCATCGGCAGTTTGGCGTTGCTGTTGAGTATGGCGGTAACGCCGTTGAAATCCCTGCCGTTTTCGCAGTTGGTATTCATTGTCAGAACTGTTCCGGCAAGTCTGCCGTTGGGCAATGCGCCGATTTTTTTGCCGAATGACTGCGCGGTATTCAATATCACATAAAGCGCCATCTGGAATACGCCGTTGCGGGTATTGGGTTCTTTATTCACCAGATCGGCGACAAAGTTGGTTATGCGTACAGCCAGTTCATCTACGGAGTCATCATCATTGCCCCACGCAGGGAATTTGTGGATGATTGTCTGGCGCAGAAATTCATTGCCCTGCCAGTTGTTCTGCATTACAGAAGCGATTTCCGGAATATTTTTAACAAGTTTGCGTGCCAGCATTTCTCGCACGGCAATCAGCGAATCCACCGCATCGGCAAGTCCGCCGCAGCAGACTCCGGTGGTGTTGTATTTGGCACCGGCTGCAGAAGTATCGCGCCCGCTCTGGTAACAGCAGGTCATCGGACCGGAAAGGAGCGGCGCCGGATGTGCCTGCGGCCACAAACGCTCCCAGCGTTTGAGGTCATCTATACAGAGCAGAACATTCTTTTTGAGCTGTTCAAAGTAGGCTTTTTCAAAATCCAGGTAACTCCAGTTTGCTTTTGCCTGCTGCAGAATTTGTTCCAGCGGCTTGGCAAGTGCCAGATGGCCGGCACCGGAGCAGTTTAGCTCTTTGCCCGCCACCGCAGGTTCGTAGCAGCCGATAAGTATGTAATTGGCGGCATCTTCCGGAGTTTTGCCGTTTTCTATAAGCATTTTTTCCTGCAGATCGCTGTTCAAAAGCACTATGGCGTTGCTGCCGCCGCGGATGATCCTGCAGGCCAGTTCCAGTATTTCCGGCTGGGTTTTTTCTGATACGCGCAAGTGGAACTTGGGATCGTGGATCTTCATTTCCGCGTAGGCTTCAAACGCAAGAAAGGTCAGTTCGTTGGCGACGGGGCCGAAAGTGAACGGTTTGCCGTAGCGTCTGCCGGCAGTTTTGGAAAAGAACTTTATCCAGTAATATTTCAAAAGCTCCTTTGCCGAATCGCGGGTCAGAGTGCCGCTGGCAAGATCCTGCAGCAGCAGCTGATTGTAAAGTCTGTCAAAAAGTCCCAGCGAACGCACTTCTATGCCGTCAAGTTCCATCAGATCGTGATAGATGTAGGTACTCTGCAGAACTTCGCGGAATGTTTGCGGGGGGCGTTCTGCCAATGCGGCAATATCGTAACCGGGGTGGATCTCATCAAAACGGCGGCAGAGTTGCAGAACCCCTTCAAAAGCGATCATTACCGCGCGGTGGTAATCGCTGGAATCCGCCAGTTCCGCCGCCCGGTCGTACACGCCTTTGAACCCTATATCGCGCAATGTTTCCCAATCCGGGCAGACGTGGCTGTTGCAGTCCAGCTGGGCGGAATAGTCGCCGTTGAACTCTTCAAGCCGTTCCTTGCCGAACTCTTTGATGGCTTCTGACGCCCGCCATTTGCTGCGCAGATTTTTCAAAAGTTCATAATGCTGTACTTTGCCGACAAAGTAATCGTCATCTTCGGGGGCTATCGGCGCATAAAAGCAGATCAACCGCAAAAGCCACGCTTTAGTTATGATTCTGGGTTCGGCAGGATTTTCAGCACAATGTCTTTCAAAAGCCGCACTCAACTCCTCCCGACTCCAGCCGTTGATATACACTGCATCAGCGTACTGGGTTTCCAGCCGGGGGCGTGCCGAATCAAATGCTTCGGGCATTTTATGCCGGCGTTTTTCCATAATCATCTCCTTGCAAATATCTTGTATAAAAACTCAACTTATACAAAATATACACCGGAACAGATGCTTTTGGAATACTATTTTTTGCTAAAAACTTATAATTTTATGCCTTTAAGGAGAATATGTCATACCGGATCGCCGTATATTGCCATTCAGCGCAGCTGTTTGACATTGAATGTCTTCTGTTGGATTTCCGGCAGTTCAAAGAACCATATATCCAGATTGGTTTTTTCTTTGACTTCTTTTGCCCGGTCACAGACAAACTGTTTCCAGCCGACCGGCGTAAGCGCAACATCGGATGTGCCGAACGGCATAACGCAGGAAAATATGATTCTGCCTTTGCCGAAATTGCGCTCGATGATCGCCGGAGTTTTATCGCTGTAAGTTGCCAGAATTCTGGCGCCGGCGGGCAGTTTTTCAATATCAAAAGCGTAAACGGTGTCATTTTCGGGCGTTTTTGCGTGCTGTACTTTGTATATAGGCATACGCTGTTTTTTGTACACAAGAAATGTTCCGGGGGCGGTTTTGGTGACAAGTTTGCCGCCGAGGAACTTTTCGCGCTCCGGCACGCTTGTCCCATCGATATTATACCGCAGAAAATCGGGGTCAAAGACCACCAGTGTACCGCCGTTTTCAGTAAACTTTACCAGTTTGGCGGTCAGTTCCGGATCGGTGAAACGCATCCGTGGTATATAGAGCAGTCTGATGTTTTCCAGATCGAAGTTGTGCTTGCTGACAAACCGGAAATTGCAGTTTATGTGTTCAGCCAGCAGCGAATAAACCGTGTACGCCGCGTGAGTGGGGCGTTCATCCAGCGCCCAGCGGTCGTAGTCGCTGTAAAATATGGCAGTAGCGGTGGCGGTTGGCAGTTCCAGCGGGCGGATATTTTTGAGCTGTTTGCCGATTTCCAGCGAAGCGTTGTAAACTTCAGTATTGAGTGCTTTATCTTTGGTGATCACGCCGGAACCGTACCAGCGCAGATAGTCAAGCCCGTTTTTGAGCGCCTGACTTGTCCATTCGCGCACATCCGCGTAAGTGGGGGTGCCGTGCCAGTAATTGAAGCACTGACCGAACATTGCAATTTTGGCTTTCGGGGCAAGGTCGTTAAGCATTTTTACTTCAAATCCGGTGTGATACAATGCCCGGGGCATACCGAACTGGGCGCGGGCACTGGTGGGGTACGGGTCGCAGCTGATGATAAAATCACGATTGCCGCACAAAGCTATATCGATCTGATCGTGGGCGGCGCAACTGTTGCGGTTGAATACCTGAAAGGGTATTCCCGGCAGGAGTTCATCCGCCGCTTTTTTGAGCCTGGCTGTGTAATCAGCAAAGCAATTGTTCCACCAGCGCCAGAACGCTATACGGCGGAAAGCATCATCGTCATTGGCTTTGCCGAAATCATCGTGCAGACCGAATTTCCCGAATCCGGTGGAGTTGATAAGTTCTTTTTCAAACTTATCCAGCCACTCTTTTTGATCGGCATTGTGAGTGCGGCTGTAAAGATGCCGGATGTGGTTGCAGGGCTCATCAAAGCCTTGCAGATACGCGATCATATTTTTTATATCCGGATTTTTACGGATTTCTCCGGCAAGCATCTTGAAGCGGTCATTGATTATGTAGTCAACCGCCGACGGATGCGCCGGATCGATGTTGAATCTGCCGGGTTTGCCGGGCAGATTGGCCGGGAGCGAGGGCATTGCACCTTTTTTGGCGAGCATTGTGGAATTTACGCCCAGAATGTAAGGGAACTGTATTCCGTTTTTTTTGTTTGCATCAATAAAATACTGCAGCGGCAGAGTGGTGGTGTGGCTGATTTTTGCCGGCGGCAACAGGGAATCCAGCCGCACTGCGGAAGTACCGGCTTCCGCCCATATATTCAGCATTTTTTTCTGATATTCAGCAAACTCTTTGTGAGTGAATTTTTTGCGGACGCGCGGTTCGTGATAACCATACTGGAATTCATTGCTCCAGTGCCAGGAACCCCAGTTGTACGGCGCTTTTTTTACGATTTTATCAAAAACTTTGCGGGCGCGTTTGGGCGTGTAGGAAATTTTATCCATCTTGCGGGCGCGGACCATTTCGCCCTTTTTGAAATCCAGCGTGCCGTGATTTTCAATATCCGCAAAACTGCCCACATAGCAGTTCCAGTGGCTCAACTGACCGCCCTGAAATCGTTCGCGCATAAGGTTCACCCGCACCGGATAATCCGGAATGGTTTCCAGACCGAGAGTTTTCCACGGAATTGTCATAACAACTTCCCAGCTGTCACTGTTTTTCCATACCTGTGAACTCCATTCGCCATCCCACGGTTTATCTTTGTAGGGGTCGCCGGGCTGCGCCTGAACACGTTCGCAGTCAAAACGGGCATTGGCGGGGTTGACAATAAAGTGTTTGGCTTTGTCGCTTGCCGGATCGTAGAAGATAAATTCCACGCAGTCGTCATTCCAGAGCGAGCCGTCGCGTTGAGTGATTTTTTCAGAAATATTTGCCATTTCCGGCTCATCGGCAATAAAACCAACATAGAGGTTGTCCTTATCAAACATAACTTTGTTTGCAGTACGCACCGCTGCAAGCTGCAGTGTTGCCGGATCAAAAAAGCCGTACGCCGCCGGAATGTTTCTCCAGCGGGAGGGTTTGAGGTTTTTCTGCGGAGTTGAGCTGACAACTTTAACTTTGTCGGGAGCGTATTCAAGTGTTACATTGGCTATATCAAAAGCGCTGCCTTCAGCTCCGTAAAAACTGATCGCATACTGGATGCGTGCCGCTTCTGAAGGAACGGTAAAAGCGTGCTGATAAGTCTGGAAAGCGTTTGAAGTTTTCAAATTGAAATTTTCACTGCCTGCCGAGGCATTGCCGCCTTTGGCAAGATTGTAATTAACGATCAGCGAGGCCTTGGATATATTGCCGGTGAACTTGCCGTTTACCTTCATAAGCAGTGTTCCGGGGGCGGAAAAACGCCTGATCATTGCTTCGGCATACTGGTAGGCGGTGGCACTCTGGCTGCCGGGTTTTTTGTCCAGACGGGCGACTTTTTTGTTGTCAATGGTTATCTGCGGCAGGGCATTGAGTTTATCCGGATTGGGTACGAAACGCAGCGCAGGGGCATTGGCAGAAGATTTCCAGGCAAAAGCTGTTTCCGCTGCTGCGGATAAGGCGCCTGCTGAAAGTGCTGCAGCGAGCAATAAAGATAAATTCTTCTTCATAAATCATATTCCTTATTGATATTTGAAATCACAAAGTTTTAATATAGTGCATTCTGCAAAATTTGCAAGAACAACTTTCTGACAGTTTTACCACTTGTTGACCGAGTAGATACGGTTTTTACCGGGCGGCATCCAGCCTTTGCTGTTTTTTACAGCCGGTCCGGTGAGCGTGTTGCCGGCAAGCGATACCATATTGACAAATCCCGGGTGCCGCACATTGGCATCGGTACAGTAACGCATATTCATAAACATATTTGCCACGCCCTGACCATTGCGCTGTTCGGTTGTGCAGTCATAAAAATTGTCGGCAAAGAGTGCGGCATCCTCCAGTGATTCAGCGTAGCCGGTTTTACCATTCTGGACATCGTTCATCATCAATACCGAAGCTCCGTTGCGGGTCAGGTGCAGATTTACCGTGCTGTTCTGGAAGCAGTCTTCGATGGCATAAGTAACAAACGGCTGGTTACTTTCCGGATCAAAGTTCGATGCCGGGCAGCGCACCAGCGAAACAGCTTCTTTTTTCATTTCGTTGAGTACGCTCCAGGTTTTGAACGGTTTTTCCAGTCCCATTACATCAAAGATCAGCGATACCCACGGATGGCCGCCGCCGCGTGCATCGGTACAACTGTTGAAAAAGGGCAGGATCTGGTCATTGTTGACATCTGAATACATATTTGCCCCCAGACCGAGGTTCTTGAGGTTGCTCAAGCAACTGGCATTCTTTGCCGAATTGCGCGCAGCTGAAAGTGCCGGCAGCAGCATTGCCGCCAATATGGCGATAATGGCGATAACCACAAGCAGTTCTATAAGAGTGAATTTTCCGTGCTGTTTCATAAAAAAATCCTTTCCGCATTAATGAATTATAGTTACAGATTCAAATATACAACTGTCAAAAAGCAGTTTCAAGGGGGGAATAAAGGTTTGTTGCGTCAAAAATGCGCAAATTATCTGCGGAAAAGTTGCAAAAACCATTTTATGCTGTTACATTATCCATCTTTATGAAAGAGGTTACTTTGGCAACGATCGCCGCCCGGACGGGATTTTCGATCAAGCACGTATCCCGTGCGCTTTCCGGCAGCGGCAGAGTATCTGTTGAGAGCCGCCGGGTCATACAGGAAACCGCGCGGCAGCTCGGCTATTGCAAAAGCACGCGCCATACCAACCGCGTGGCGGTTATCAGCAGTTTTTACTTTCACTGGGTGGACAGGCTGCTCAAGGAGTTGTCAAAACAGGGGTTGCAGGGGGTATTCTGGCGAATCGATTTTCTGGACAGTCTGCCGGAAAATATGTTTGACAGTGCCATTGGAATCTGCACGCGTGATCTTTTGAGCAACACCTGGTACAGTAAGTTCAATATTCCGCTGCTGCTGATACACGATACAGGTGTTTACACCGAATCGATCAGTGCTATATCCGGCGATTTTGATGCCGATATGGTTCTGGCGGTCAATACTCTGGTAAAGCACGGCCACCGCCGGATCACCTGGTGCCGCGACAACTGGCAGTACAGCGGTACGCGTTTTGCCGCGCGTGGAGTGAACGGTTTTTACAATACTGCCGGGCAGAATAATATAAAAGAGAATGTGTTGATCAGAGATTTCTGCAATCCCGTCGAACTGCAGGAGATACTGGATAAACTTCTGCAGGAGGGCTGCACTGCGTTTATTGTGAATATTTACAGAAATTTTCAATGGCTGCTGGATTTTTTCAAATCGCGTAATTTGCGTATTCCGCAGGATATTTCGCTGATAGTGTACGATAATAACAACTCTGCCGGCAGTTGTGACCCGCCGTTGAGCAGTTTTGAACTTGCTTATGACCTTATCAATCAGCAGGCGGTAGAAATGGTTCAGAAAATCGATAAACTTGCGCCGCAGCAGATCAGTGTGCCGAGCCATTTTACTGACCGCAACTCTGTCGGACCTGTGAAAAAATGAAAAATAAATGCATACAGCAGGAAATCGCCCGACTGGCAAACTGTTCAGTAACGCAAGTATCGCGTGCATTGAACGGGCGCGGAAGGATATCTGCCGCCACCCGGGAAAAGGTACTGAAAATTGCCGCTGAACTCAATTACCGCAACACATCCCGGCGCCCGTTGCGGGTGGCACTGCTGCGCGGGGAGGATTATTTTATTCATCTTATTTTCAATACGCTTGATTCACTGGCGGCATTGAACAATATACAGCTGCTGGTATTGAGTCTGGACGATATCGATTTTTTGCGTCAGCTGCCGGTGGAGATGCTGGTGTTTTGTGATGTTCCGGAAGATGTGAGCGAAAAAACTGCCGCCGGGATCAATGCACCGAAACTGGCAGTAAGAGTGTTCACTACCGGAAACGCCGATCTGGTAATGACTGCCGGAGCGTCACCAACCGAATGTGATTATGTGGATTTCTGCTGCAAAGTATTGAGCCGTATCGGTGATATACTGCAAGTTCCGATGCTGTTGAAATGGTACTGAAAATATTTTTCAGCGGCCGGCTTCGAGTTTTTCTCCGGCGGCGATGGGCGAAATGCTGTCCACCGTCCGGTCGGGAGTGTAAACTGAAGCGCGTTCCAGCGGGCGCATTTTTTCGATCTGGATATTTTTGACCTTGCCGACGGAAAAATCAAGTTTGAACGGCGCCAGCGTATAGCCGTAATTCTGATATCCGGTAAAAAAGTTTACTTCCACGCGTGAACCAGCCTTGCCGGCGACGTGGTAACTCTTTTCAAACCGCGACTTGGCATCATTGCAGAGCGAAAAGAGTGTGAAGTCTGCTTCTTTACAGTTATCCAGTTCCATAGAAAGCGTGTACCAGCCCGGGTAAAGCGGTTTGGAAATATTTTTACTGTTCAGATACAAGTTGACTACCTCCACACCCGGAACGGCATCTTTGGCAAGCGGTTCGGGCTGCATATTTTTTTTCAGCACCGGCGCGGCAATGGCGGCAAGGGTTTTATAGCCTTGGGCGGTGGGGTGGGCGCCGCGGAGATTTTCGATCTTTTTCCATTCAGCAAGATTTTCGCGCAACGGTTTTTCGTATTCCACCCACACCACGCTGCTGCCGGGAAAACGGTTGGCAAGCTCTTTGCGTAAAAGAGTGTTTACCAGTGAACCGGTGCGTTCGCGCACCGTGGAATTGCCGTTGCTGTCAAAAGGACTGGGCAGGATCGACGCCAGAAAAACTTTACGCGTGGCGGGCTTTTTTAATAATTCTTCCACGATCTTGAAAATTCTTTCTGCAGTAGCAGCAGCCACTTCAGCTGATTCGCTGTCGAGTTTGGCGCTGCCGCTGTCATTGATACCGATCAGCACGTGATAATAAGGTGCATCCGGTACCCGCGCCGGATCGTTGAGCCGGTTGAGTACCCGGGTGGTGGAGTCGCCGCCTTCGCCGGCGTGAGAATAGCCCAGCACGGCAGTATGGGTGCCGGCAAAAGCCAGTTCCGGGATAAGTTTTAACAGTTCGCCGCGGAAATGGTCGCCGTCTTCCGCCCAGGTCACGCTGTCACCGATCATACAGAGTGTAAGCTGATTTTCTGCCAGATATTTTATTTCGCCGGGTTCCAGAGCGCGTTTGATATTGGTTATCTTGCTTACGGCGCGGTTGGAAAGTTCATCGTAAGTGCAAACAGGTATATCAGCGGCGGCAGCTGCCAGAACAGCACAGCCGCAGGCGGCTCCGGCAGAAAACTTATTCAGAGTCATAGCAGATCCTTATTTTGTTAAAATAACATATTATGCTGTTTGAATATATCATAATTCGTGCTATATTCAATACCGGAAAGAAAAATTTTTTTATCATTTTCATAAAAGAGCTGCAAAGTTTATGAATATACGCCTTTTGCACTGGGGGCGCTCGTGGGAGAAATTGTCCCGTTCCGGAAAGTGGCAGTTTGAGTATCACCCGTATTGCCAACTGGAGGTTTGTGTACGCGGCAAATTGATCGTCCGGCTGCCGGCGCAGGAATTTGTACTGCACGCCGGAGATATGCTCCTGATACCGCCGGGTACCGGTCACAGCGTGAATTATCCCGAGAGCGGCAACGAGTTTTATTCGCTTAAGTTTGAGGCGGATCATTCCCCGGAAGAGCCCTTTTTTGCCGCCGGAAGCAAGTTCAACGAGTGGTGTCTGCAGAGTTTCCGGATCTGTCACAGTGCCGAGGCGCGTTTTCTGCTGCCTATCGACCCTGCCACGCGGGAGATTGTGGAGGGGCTGCTGCAGTTGTGTATGCAGCACTTTGTCAGCAAAAAGGCTTCCTGTCAGCCGGATATGCCGCCGTTGTTCCGCAAGATCCGCGAAACAGTTTTGATTGCCGGATACAGCATAAATGTATCCGAGTGCGCCAAAAGAATGAATATGAATGCTGCGCAGCTCAATTACCAATTTGCCAAAGAATTGAAAAAATTCAACCTGCCGCCGGAAGAGTACAGCGTAAAAAAGATCATCGATGAAGCTCTGCTCTATCTTGTTGACCGCTACTTGGATTATACAGACTTTTCGCTGGGAACGGTTTCCCGGCAGCTTAAATTCAACAATGTTTATACATTTTCGCGTTTTTACAAGCGGCTGACAGGCGTTTCGCCCAGCTGCCGGCGCGGAAAATAGGCTTTAATTACCAGAAATGGAGTTCAGAAAATGAAAATCAAAGACAATATCTGGCTTTGGGGGCAGGATGCCGGGAGTCACCATTGCGCCGGACCGCAAAAGGAAAATATCTGGAATCTGCCGGGAGTAAATAAAATGGGCCCGGTTGAGGGTGCGGAGTTTTTCGGCATCGACAATATCTGCCGCGTGGTGATGAGCGGTAACCCGGAACCGCCTTTTGCTCCGGAAATGGATAAACTCAAAAATGTCGGCAATGTCATCTGGTCAGTTCTGGGCGACGGCGGCTCCGACCGCAGCGGAGAAAATGCTGACGATCTGGCGGCTTTTCTGGAAATCGCCGGAAAATATCCCAATTTGCGCGGCGGCGTGCTGGACGATTTTTTCCGGCCGTTGAGCAAACTTGTTGACGGCGGGGAACTGGCGCGCGTTACCATTGACCGCTTGCGGGAGATCCGCGATAAACTGCACGCAGTAAGCATACCGCAGGAGTTGTGGATGGTGGTTTACGAACACTTTTTGAGCGAAAAATACGCTCCGTATATGGCATTGAGCGATGCCGTGAGTTTCTGGACGTGGCGCGGGCGCGAATCTCTGCCGAAACTGGAAGATAATCTCAAACGGATATTTGAATTAAGCCCGCAGCAGAAACATCTGGGCGGACTTTATATGTACGACTATGGCCACTGTATGGAAATGGATATGGAGCTGCTTAAAAAGCAGTGCAATCTCTATACAGAATACCTCAAAAACGGCAATTTGCAGGGCGTTATTGTCTGTTCAAACTGCATTGCCGATATCGGCTTGCCGACTGCTGATTATGTCCGCAACTGGATAAAGGAAATCGGCTCCGAAGATATGCCGGTCTGGAAATAATACAGCGTTCAGCTGAATTGATAAAAAATAAACCGGGCTTGCTTTTCTGTTATGCAGAAGCAAGCCCGGTTTTTACATTTTTTTTACGCCAGGAAACCTTTGTTCTGATCTTCAAAGATTTTTTCACTGGCGGCATCAGCAAAGGCGCCGGTCGGCAGAGCCGTGGCATCGCCGCCGAATTTCAGGTTGATTTTATCAGCAGTTACACCGCTGACTTTTACGCTGTTGGCGCCGTCGGTGTAGGTGAGTGTACCGGCGTTCCAGTTGCCTGCCGAACCGTTTTCAAACCAGAGCGTTACTTCGCCATCGGCAAGCTGTTCAACAATGTCGTTGCCCCAGGCGCCGCCGAAAGAGAATATATCACTTCCGCCGCCGCCGTGCATTGAGTCATTGCCGCTGCCGCCAATGATCACATCATCATCTTTGCCGCCGATGATGCGGTCATTTCCGGTATCACCGGAGAGGGTGTTGCTGCCGTTGTTTGCCCAGATGGTATCATTGCCGGCGCCGCCGTAGATTTTTACGCCGTTTCCGACATAGGCAAACTGCCGGCTGGTCATATCGACTACGTCATCACCCAGACCGGCGCGGATCTCGTCGATTTGCGAAATACGCGCGGCATTTTTGCCGAATTCCGTGTAAACATCATCGACAAACAACGCATCGCCGTTGCCGGAATCGCTCAACAGCAGGATGTTGGCATCATCTGAACCCTGCCAGACACTGGAGAGTTTATTTTTGCCGGAAAGCTCCACCAGTTCCTGCGTGCCTTTCCAGCCGTTCAAACTGCCGTCGTGCCGGGCGTAGAAGAGATCCTGCCAATAGCCGCTGGCATTGGCAAAGAATATATCCATATTGCCGTCAGCATTGGAAACGATTTTTCCGGAACCGGCAGCGGCATTGTTTTTAAGCGTATCGCCGTAACTCCAATCATCTTCGCCGATTACGCGGACGCGCCACTTGCTGTTGAAACTCAATTCCGAAATGTCCAGCTTATTACCAGATATTTCAAGGATGATTGAGTTTTTGAATTCGTTGGGCGAAATTTCCACGACATACCCGGCAGCAACATTTATTTTATTCCAACTGACACTGTTGCCGGTGCTCTGCAGATTTACCGGTTTCAGTTTCTCCATTGTCCAGGAACGGACTTCTGACCAGCCGGAAACGTTGCCCAGATTGTCAAGAGCCTGTACCTGATAGTAGTAAGTACCATACTCAAGAGCGCTTATTACTTTGCCGGCAGTGGAGATAAATTCACCTTTGCCGGAAAGGTTTGAGGTGTTGCCGTAGCGTATTTCATACCCCTTGATTCCCGCAATACCGGAGTCAATGGCATCATCCCAGGTGATTGTAACGCTCTGCTTGCTGACGGTTTCAGTGAACCCGCCGGGAATTTCCGGAGCAGCTTTGTCAATATTGTTTACCTCATATTCAGTAGTTTCCGAAACATTACCGGCGGCGTCAATACCACGGAAATAGACCGTTCCATTGCCTGACATAACGACCGCTGCAATATAACTCTGCCAGTTTTTGCCATCCAGACTGTACTCTTTAAGCGCTGAATCACTGCTGAAGGTCGCCGTAACGGTTACATTTTTGTTAGTTGCTTCAGTAATATCTGCAGCGGCAACTGGTTTATCCGGCGCAACTCTGTCGATATTGCTGACCTTATATTCAGTAATTTCCGAAATATTGCCGGCTTCATCAGAACTGCGGAAATATACAGTAGCGTTTTCTGTAAGTACAACTCCTGCAGTGTAACTCTGCCAGTTTTTACCATCCAGACTGTACTCTTTAAGCAGAGAATCATCACTGAATTCAGCGGTAACGGTTACGTTTTTGTCAGTTGCTTCAGTAATATCTGCAGCGGCAACTGGTTTATCCGGCGCAACTCTGTCGATATTGCTGACTACATATTCGGTGACTCCTAAAATATTGCCCACCTGGTCAATACCGCGGAAATATACGGTACCGTTTTGAGTCATTACCACACCGTTTTCCGGATACGGCAGATAGTTTTTACCGTCAAGCGAATATTCTCTGAATACAGCGTTGATATCAAAAAGCATTGTTACAGTCACTGCACTGCCGGTTGGGGTGGTTATATCGGCAGAGACAGTGGATTTATCCGGTGCAGACGGATCAATGTTGCTGATAAGCAGGGTTTTGACCGTTTCATTGCCGGCATTGTCCGCTGCCCTGAAATATACCGTGCAGTTTTCAGTCAGTTCAAGCGAAGCGCCATCTGACCACTGCTGCCGGTCAAAACTGTACTGCAGAACAAAATTTCCGCTGTTGTCAGACGCCTTGGCAATAAGTTTGACTTTGGATGTAGGTGTACTCAAATTGCCGGAAATGGTCAGTTCCGGAGCTGATTTGTCAATATTGGTTATCCGGTAATTCTTGAGTACCGAGTTGTTGGCATTATCGACCACCTTGAAATATATTGTGCCATTACCCGTAGCACTGTAGGAATCGCCATTGAGCCAGCCGGTTGTATTGCCGTTGTGATCATCCCAGAGGTAAGTTACTGATTTTATACCGCTCAAACTGTCGCTGAACCGGGCGGTGATGGTAACATTCTGATTGGTCAATGCTGTTTCATCGACCGCGAGGGTAAGTGTCGGGTTGACTTTATCGATAAATGTTATCGGAATTGATGTCACTGCACCATAAATATCGTATTCGTTGCCGCCGCGGAAATATACGGTTTTGTTTTCCGAAACCACAACTTCTCCAGTGTAAGCGTACCAGTTTTTCTGATCAAACGAATACTCTTTTTTTACCGATTCATTGCAATATGTTGCTTTGATTTTTACATCGCTATTGGTCCAGCTGCCGGAAGATATCGAAATAACCGGTTTGGCAGGAACTTTGCTGTCCACGGTTTTGACATCCAGCATAATGTTGTTGGATGTTTTGCTGAGGGTGTACAGTTTGTTGTTGTAAAGGAACTTCTGATTTATTTCAAACTTTTCAGTAAGCGTTGAAGTATAAGTTTTACCCAGATAGTTTTCCGTTACGGTCAAAGCCAGTGCCGAATCCCATTTGGCGGCGTTGGAAGCCAGTTTGTAAGTGCCGTCAGCCTGATTCAGATCAACATTGACCGTCAGATTGGTCTTGCCGAGGTAGTCGAGACTGATTATGCTGTAATCATCGGTAGTTTTTCTGGGTGCCAGATCAACAACGATTTTTGCCTGGGATGCATCAACATTCTGGTTGTACGAGGCTTTCAGCTGCCCGGTTACAATTACATCTCCGGCAAGGACAGGGGCAGATTCGCGGAGATCCAGCAAGCCGCCATAGTGCACATTGACATCTTTAAGGATGCCGCCGCGCCACAAATGGAAACTGCCGCCGGAAGCGATCACTGTTTTTGACATTGTTGCACCGTCATAAACTCTGCCGAATCCGGAAATAACCGTATCATAAGCGTAGCCGCTGGAACTGTGTACATACATACTGGCGCCGGATTTTATCAGAGTGCTTATGGCGCTGCCGTAATTGCGTACCCGGACATATCCGCCCTGTTCAATGACCGTATTTTCCGCCGTGGAACTGTCGTAAACATCCATAAAACCGCCGGAAAGGATTTGTGCATCAGAAGCATAACTCAATGCTCCGGAGTGCGAACGCACCGAAAGGCTGCCGCCCGAACTTACTATGGTACTGACGGCTTTGCCGCCGGCAAGCAGGATTCTGCCGCCGGACATAACTGTGGCATTGTAAGTTGTGCCATTGGTAAAGACATCTTCCGTGCCGCCGTTGACCAGTGAACTGGTGGTCTTGCCGCCGGAAATAGCGAGAGAACCACCGGAATTGAGTGTGACTCTGTTTGCAGTGCCGCCATAGAGATATATTCTGCCGGCGGAGTCAAGAGTAATATTATTTGCCACGGTATTTTGGTGTACCGTCATAGATGTATTCAAGGTCAAACCATTGACAGTGTTTGCTGCAAAAGTTGCATTTGCGCCTTCGGCAACATATACATACCCGCCGTTTTCTTTAATTTCAACAGCAGCAGCGCCGCTGGAAATATACATTTTACCGTACAAATTGACTGAACCGCCACTGGCATACCCGCCGGAGAGAACAACAGCCGATCCGCCGGAATTCACGATAGTATTGCTTGCCGCCCCGCTACTGCAAACAACTACCGACCCTCCGGAGTTAACCGTGGTATTGTTTGCCGATCCGCCGGAGGATATATATATTCTGCCGGCGTTATTAACGATAGTATTATTCGCCGATCCGCCGGAGGATATATATATTCTGCCGGCGTTATTAACGATAGTATTATTCGCCGATCCGCCGTTGTAAACAACAACCGACCCACTGGAATTGACCGTGGTATTGTTTGCCGATCCGCCGTAGAGATATATTCTGCCGGCGGAGTCAAGAGTAATATTATTTGCCACGGTATTTTGGTGTACCGTCATAGATGTATTCAAGGTCAAACCATTGACAGTGTTTGCTGCGAAAGTTGCATTTGCTCCTTCTGCGACATAGACATATCCGCCGTTTTCTTTAATTTCAACAGCAGCAGCGCCGCTGGAAATAGACATTTTACCATACAAATCGACTGAACCGCCACTGGCATACCCGCCGGAGTAAACCAATGCTGTTCCACCGGAATTCACGATGGTATTGTTTGCCGCCCCGCCGTTGTAAACAACAGCCGACCCGCCGGAATTCACGATGGTATTGCTTGCCGCCCCGCCGTTGTAAACAACAGCCGACCCGCTGGAATTGACCGTGGTATTGTTTGCCGATCCGCCGTTGTAAACAACAGCCGACCCACTGGAATTGACCGTGGTATTGTTTGCCGATCCGCCGGAGGATATATATATTCTGCCGGCGTTATTAACGATAGTATTATTCGCCGATCCGCCGGAGAAGAGGAACATATAGCCGCCGGAATTGACCGTGGTATTGTTTGCTGATCCACCGTAGAGATATATTTTGCCGTAAGAATCCAGAGTAATATTATTTGCCACAGTGTTTTGGTGGGCCGTCATAGATGTATTCAAGGTCAAACCAGTGACAGTGTTTGAAGCAAAAGTTACATTTGCTCCATTCTCAACATTCGCATATCCACCGTTTTCTTTGATCTGCAATGCCGTCCCGCCGGAGTAAATATGTAATTTACCAGTCAGATTCAATTCAATATTGTTTGCTGTTGCACCGGAAGTTATAACCATAATTCCCGCATCGTTGATGACAGTATTGTTCATAATGCTGTTATCAAACGCGGACAATTGTCCGCCGGCAACTTGAGTATTGCTCATTACCGTGCCCGAACCGATTCTCCAGTAAACATTACGGTTGATTGTCAGATTATTCTGTATGGTGCCGTTAGATGCAAATATTCTTTGATATAAATCAAGATTTATATCACTTAAAGTACCACCGCTGCGTACATAAAGATAACCATTGGAAAGAATGTCTGCATTGCTTATTTCCGCGCCGCTGGAAACGATCACAAACCCACCGTTACTGATGACTGTATTTCTTGCCACTCCACCGCTGCGCACTGTCATAGAACCACGGGAATTTACATATATCCCGTCAGCTACAGCATCTTTGTTGATATGCAGAGTGCCGCTGGAGTTTATGGTGGTACTTTTCATAACAGCAGATACAACATAGGCGGTGCGGTTGCTTTCTACTGTGAAATCAGTACAGTTAAGTCCAAGTTCGGTGCGTTTGAATCCTGCATAACAGTATGCTCCCGGCTGTTGGTAGAGGTTGGCAGCAATATTCAGGTACTCCATATATGTATCAACAGTTCCGACAATATCGGCACCTTCCAGAAGGTCGATGAAATTCCCGTCGCTGTCCAGTAGTTCCACAATAGGTGTTCCCATATGAGTACGGTGCGGTATTTCTGTATCATAAAGCAATATTACATTCTGGGTAAACTCTGCAAATTCCGGAGTTTCCAATCTGTTGACAGACAAATTCTGAACATAACCGCAAGTAAGCTGATCGCCATGCAGGGAGAGAATCGGCAAATTATATTTCTTTGAATATTCAGATGCCTGCGCCCAGTTGTAGGTCCAGGTGCCGAATTCATATTCAGGGTATTCTGCAGCTTTTTCAGTACCGGAATTTTCCACATCAAGCAAGACATAGTTGCTGTATTTGTCAGTTGTCAATGTAAAAGTCTGGTGTCCTATGGTTATACTGTCATTCAGCGCCAAGACTGCGGAATCGCCATTAACAGTGTTTACCGTAATCGTATCGGTAAATGAACCGTTTATTCCTCTTAGCAGACGGTATGAACCAGATGCCTGTTCTGCAGATACGCTGACTGCCAGATTACAGTTTGATATGTAATTCCAGAAATCAACCATCTCGTACTCATTGCTGGAACGGTTGGTCAGATCAAGTGTGAGTGTATGATTCTGCATATCAATATTGTATATATTCCCGGCAGCCGGACTGAAATATCCCTGTACGGTTATATCTGTATTCACAACCGTATCTCCACTGAATTCCAATGTCCCGCCATACTTTATTGTGATATCAGAAAGATTACTGGCGTCGGAAATATGTGCCCGCCCGCCGTATTCAATATCCAGCCCGGTTATTGAACCGCCTGACTTAAGTAATAAATACCCTTGGGAATTTACTGAAATATTGGATGCATTGCCGTACACTGATACAAAACCATAGGCGCCAATTTCCACATTATTCAGCACTGCACCGGCAGAGGCTGTAACCGATCCACTGGTTTTTACTGAAAGATCGGTAGCAGTCCCCCCCGAAAGAACAGCAAGTGTTCCGTGATTTTGTACTGTGCCGGAAGCAAGAGATGCTCCGTTTGAAATGTAAATGCGGCCTCTGGAATTAACCGTAGTATTGCTCGCTGTTCCGTCGGTGGAGATGCGTATCTCGCCTCCGGAATTGACCGTAGTATTGCTCGCTGTCCCGCCGGCTGAGATATACATCTTGCCGGCGTTATTAACGGTAGTATTGTTCGCCGTTCCGCCGTTGTAAACAAAAGCTGAGCCGCTGGAGTTGACCTCTGTATTATTGGCAAAACCTTCCGAAATATGCATCGTTCCGCCGCTGTTTACGGTGGTGCCGCTGGCAGTGCCGCCGGATATATGTGCATAGCCGGAACTGTACAATTCAGCATTACGCAGCAAGCCGTTGCTGTAAACTATGGCGCTCTGTTTATTGGTGATATCCAGATTTTCGAGTGTATTGCCTTTACTTAAAATACCGTAACTGGTTCCGCCGTAATACGCATCGGCTTCTCTTTCCAGATATTCAACACTGGCTCCGGCGGCTGATGAAACACTGCCTCTCCACGGATTGAATTTGATTGATGCCGTTGCGCCGGAAGATACGGTAAGTTTTCCCTTGTTGTCCATTTCAATATTTTTGACCGTCGCACCGCTGCTCAAGACTGCCGTTCCGGACAATTTTACATTGTCAAGATCCAGGTAATCCGGCAGTTTATTATAATATTGCACGGCTTGCAGAACAAAACTGCTGATTGCAGCTCCGGCAGCAAAGGTTACAGCCGAAATATTTGCGCTGACCGGAGCAGTTATTTTTCCGCCGCTGGAAACATATACACCTGAAACCACCGCCGTTTTTGAAACCTCCAGAACACCGTCGGAATGGATTTTTACATTGCCGGCGCTGGCGTTGTTGTAAATGTATGCCGTACCGCCGGAAAGGTTGAGGTCAAGCGCTGAACCGCCGCCGGATACATACATAACTCCGCCGTTCCGCACAGTAGTACTGGTTGCCGTACCGCCGGATAAAACCCGCTGAACCGCTCCGGAGGATACTTCAGTACGCATTGCCGAACCGGCTTGGGATACAAACATTGACATCCCGGAAGTCAGCCGTTTATCGCTCAAGACATTTGCAGAAGATACCAGCAGACCGCCGGACATAATTGTTGACGGAGCAGGCGTATAGTTGATAACAAAATTTTTGACTGCCGACCAGTCGGATCTGTTGCCGGAAGCATCCACCGCGCAGACCTGATAGTAGTATGTACCGTTGGTAAGACTGCTGAAGACGGTGTCAAGATCATAAACCACATCACCGTCGCCGGAAAGTTCACTGCTTTTGCCGTAACGCACCCGGTAACAGTAAACACGGTTGTTGTCAGTGGCAGCCGACCACGAAATCGTTACGCCGTTGCCCGTTACTGTGCTGCTGATATTGCCGGGAACTGACGGCGGGGTAGTGTCGTCCGGGGTATAGCCTATAACATCCAGATAAAGTTTATTATCTCTGTAAACCAGATCCGCATAGGTGCTGTGGGAGTTGTTCCGGGCGTTCAGAACTGTATTTTCTGTCAGGCCGTCGCCGGTGACTGTAATGGAAAGATTCTGCAGATAAGATGAATTATTGGCTTCAGAATCGGCTTCAAAAAGCAGATAGCTGCCGATCGTTGCCAGTGTTATATCTGCAACAATACTGGTTGTGTAACTGTACACATTGTATACATTATACATAACATAATACATTGCCTGCGTATTACGTTGACTTAACAGATCAAACCGGAGATTTTCAATATAATAAAATCCGCCGGTGACAGAACTGGTACTGTCAATGGTAACTGTATCGCTACCGTCGCCGGTATGTATATTCCCTGAAATATGTGAATTACCGGTAACACTTACAGTGTCATTGCCGCTATTGAGGTACACATCTCCGAAAAGATGTGAATTACCGGATATGCTTAAAACATCATTACCATCATTGAGTTGAACATTGCCGATTACAACGGTATTGTTATCCAGAGTTACTTTATCAGAATTTGCCGAACCATACACACTGTATTTTCTGCTTTCAAGAATATTGCTGCTGATGGCAGTTTTATTGTTCTGATAAGCTCGCATTGCCGATTGTACGGCAGCGGTTCCGGCAGAAAAATCGTTGTTTATTTTGTATTGCCCGGAGTAGATCAAAGCTCCATTGGTGGTAATATCAATACCTTGTCCACTGCCGGTATAAAAAGCATAATTATAGTTTTTTCCGGTATTTACAAAAACTTCTCCGCTGAAATTATTGAATACAGCAGTACTGTTGCCGGAGAGATAAAATCCAAAGTTTGAATTTCCTTCATCAGTAAAACTGACTGACATATTGAAGTTGTTGACAGTGGTTTTATCTGCAAAAGTAATATAATCACGGAGAACCAGTGATTTGCCTTTTACTGCATTAGTAAACTCTATGATGTTGTCTCCGGAGATCCCTTGAGCCTGTTCGAACGCACGGAGCATTGTTCCGGTACCGTAAAGATCGCTGTCATTGACGGTAAGCGTGGTCACTTTTTCCAGCATCAGGTCATACATAAAATGGTTATAACCCTGATCATTCATCTCCTTTCTGGAGTACCAGCCAGTTGATGAGGAATTGCCCCAGCCGAAGTTGATGTGGAATTTATCAGTGGCACTGTCATAACCATCGATCACCAGTGCGTGCCCCGGAAAGGAGGTACCGACCACTCTGCCGGCAGCCAGATTTTCAATCAGAACTTCAAAGCCGCCGTCGGAAATAGAGTAACTGCCGTCGCCGTTATCAACACCCCAGTAGTACTTTGAGTCTATATAGGTATTTATCGCACAGTAAAATCCCGAGCGGAGGAACAGATTGGTTCCCCAGGCGGTTGAGGTGGCGCCGGCGCTGTAGTAGGCTTTTTGCACCACTCCGCAGGCATAAGTAAGTGCGGCAATATCGTCGGCGGATTTTATATCAAAATTGGCGATCTTGCTGTTGACGGCATTAAAACTGATCGTTCCCGGGGTGGAGCCGTCAGCTTTTATGGCGATTTCCAAGCCATCATAGTTGCTGATATATTCATCTTCTGCGGTCAGGGTCAGCTTCAGATCAAGGTTGTATTTTTCTATAAAGTAATAGATGATCTGCGCCGCGGCAGTATTGGTACAGCCGGTAAGTGAATGTTCATCACCATCCAGCGGGCAATACTCATTGTAAGTGATCGTGGTATTGCCATCGATATTTACAATTCCGGACTGGTTCCAAAGGGTGGAAAGCATTATCCCCGTGGAAATGGAATTTTTCACCGTATAGGTACTTGCCGGATCCCCGAAAGTGTCTTCGTACTTATATATATTCTCCATAATATAGTTCCCCCTGGATTTCCTGATTACTTTTCTTCCCTGCCGCGGAAGGTCGGAATTTTCTTGATCGTGGTTATCACCTGCTCGGCGGATATGAGTTTGGTACACTCAAAATGCCGGTCGGTGCCTTTGTGGCGCGGACACCACAAAAAGTCAAAATGGTCAAAGTCCAGCCGCATATCGTTCCAGCAGCTGTGGCAGGTGTGGTAGTTTATCACCCGGTACGGCGTTTCAAACTCATTTGTAGGGTGCGTAAAGCCGGAAATCATCACCACCGGTACTTTGCAGCACCACGCAAGCCAGCTCAAACCCGAACTCAAGCCCACAAAAAAGTCCGCATCTTTTATCAAATCGATGCGTTCCTGCAGCGGAATATCACCGGTAAAGTCCTCTGAACCGTAGGGTATATAGTTCCAGTGCAGCCCGGTACCGTGGACTTTTTCTTTATCGATGCACAAAACCCGGTAACCGTTATCTTTGAGAAACTGTACCACGCTCATCCAGCCGAAAGGATTGTTCCAGTATTTGGCCTGACTTGAACTCTGCGCGGCAATGCAGACATATTTTTCTTTGATCTTGCGCGGCGCACTCAAATCCACCCGCGGCGGAATGTCGGCAGGATCCACGCCCAGAATGTACCCCGCTGTACGGTGCAAGCCTATATAGCGGAAGTCGATCGGCTGATTATCCACATTGCCGCGGAAAAAAAGTCCCATATAGTAACAGGCGTAGGGCTTGTAGTTTTTGGTTTCTTCCGGAGCAATAAAGGTTATATCGGGATACTGATTTTTCACGATTTCAGCTATCCACGGTGTCATAACGCAAATAACTTTGCAGCCGTGTTTCTGCTGGAAGCGCTCCACATAACTGAACCAGCCGATGCTGTCGCCGAGCGTACCCACCGGCAGCTGGATCATAACTTCTTTATCGCGGCAGTCGTAATCGTGGGTGAAAATCGGTTCTTTGCCGCCCTTTTCGTGAATGATCAGACGGAACCGGATGTAGAATTTTTTAACACTGGTAACATACGCCCCCGGCACTGTATCGGCGCTGTAAAGAATGATCCCCGTATCAATATCCGTAAAAGTTACGTGATACTCTTTGCCGTTGTGCGGAAAAAGTATGCGGATACCTTCGTTAAAGTCAAATTTGATTCCTTCCACCGCGTCCATAGTCGGTATCTGCGGAACTTCGCCGTAGATGCTCGGCTGTTTGGGCACCTCCGGCTGCGGTTTCGGCGAGCCAGCCGGAATGATATGGCTGTTATCCGGAGCAATACTTATACTCAAATCACTGTTGAGATTATTGAAATTCATAACCCTGCCTCCCGCAAAAAAAACTGTTCAGACAATGCTGATGTTGATCGTATTATATGCAATATAATACAGTTACAGTGATTGTCAAGTTTTTTACAGCGCAAATTTATGAATAGACAGGATTTTTTTGCAGTCCACTGCAGCTGTTGCGCCGCCGGGAAATTGCCCGGGCGTGTCCTATGTTGTCGTGAATTTCAATAATTATTTATGCTGCAGGGGCTTGACAAGATGCCGGAAATATTGTATATTTAAAGTGTCATTATGTTATAGAGAGATACAGAAAAATGAGCACGGCAAGGTATCCCGCAATCACAGCAGAAATCCTGCGGCGTATCCGCAGCGGTGTTTATGTTGACCGGATCCCGGCGACCCGCGCTCTGGCAAAAGAGTTCAAAAGTGCCAAACAGACCATAACCAATGCTCTGCGCCCGCTGCTGGAAAGTGGTGTCATCAAGGCAAAAGTTCCGGAAGGTCTGGTGCCGGTCGTGACGGTAAAGGCTGCGGAACGCCCCCGGATCGGGGTGGTTTGTCAAGCGCGCGAGGAAAATATGCTCCGCAGCACGCTTTTTAAGGTGATCCGGAAGCTCTTGGATGAAGGCGGCTATGAACTGGAGCTGATGTGTTTCCCTGACGGGCTGCCGGCACTGAATCCGGAGCGGGTGTTCAAGGGCGAATTTGCCGGAGTGATTTTCAGAGACAGTCTGATATCTCTGGAACTGGCGGAATATTTTGCACAGCGCAACGTGCCGGTGGTATCGTGCAACCTGATGCCGCTGATACCTGCGCTGAATTATGTGGAAATAGATGTTTTTGCAGTGTACCGGGAGTTGGCGGATCACCTGATAAAGTGCAACTACCGCAAGGTCAGCTGGTTTTTTGCTTCGCAGCTGGAGAGTTACGGGGTGTTTGCCCGCAGAAGCTGGCGCAGGATCCAGCTGGAAAAGGCATTGACGCGTTTCCCGGGCGATGTGAAGGTTGTTCATCAGCGCCCGAGCAAAGCCGGTTATGCGTTTACGGAGTTTCTGCTTTGAAACTCCACCGCAGCCGGAACAAGCCGGAGGTGGTGATCTGCAGTCTGGGACAGCCGGAAAAGTATCTGGAAAAACTCGAAGAGGAGATACCGGATTTTCTGCCGGGAGTTGTTTTTATAACTTTTCAGGATGAAAAGAGCGAAAAACTGCGGCACACATCCTGCCGGATGGCGCGGTTTGAAAACAGCGGGATGCAGTTTGCCGAAGCCCTGAAAGCCCTGGAGGAAAAGATGCTGGTGGGCAACCGTCAGCCGATCCGCAGAATGTTGAAATTCAAGTTTGAAATGTTGGACAATATCCCAATAAAAAAGTAGAAAAAGGAGAAAAAAAATGAACATCAAGTTTGCTGTTTTGGCCGCAATCGCAAGTGGAGCAATGTTTGCCGGAGTCTGTCAGGCAAAGGATTATCACTGGACATTTGATAAATCCAACACGCTTTCGCCCTATCCGCGTGATGCCAGAAGCCAGATCAAACTGGTAAAGGATGCCGCCGTGGGGCCCCAGGCGCTGGCAATCGAAAATATTGTCGGCAAGGGAGTGACTGTTTACAGTTTTCTGGAGGTGCCCGAACAGGCCGGTACGGTCAAGATCTCTCTGTATCAGAAAATGATTGCTGAAAATCCTGCCGATGCCAAGTTCAATTTTACATTTTACTACAACAAAAAGAAGGGCAAGCAGGGTTCGGCAGGTCCGAAACTGGTCAAAGTTATCGAAGGAGCCAAAGATTGGAAACTTGAAAATATCGAAATTCCGGTCCCCGCTGCCGCCGCCCACATTCAGATGCTTATCAGCGTAAGCGGCAAGGTCGCCAAGACCCTTTTTATCGATGAGCTCAAAACCAAATTCGTTCCTAACACCCCGGCTGAAGCGGCGGTTCCTGCAGGGAAGTGATGAGTTATGCGTAAATATTCTTTTGCAGCGCTGCTGCTGCTGGCGGTTACCGCGTTGACTGCGGCGGATTATGCCCGCGATTTTAACCGGAGTATTGCTGTAAGTCCGTATCCGCGCGATGCAGCCAAGCGCCTGAAACTGGTGCCGGATGCCGCGGCAGGCGCCAATGCGCTGGCAATGACCGGCAAAGCCGGACAGGCTACTTCGATTTACGGTTTTGTGAATCTGCCGGAACAGTCCGGTGAACTGGATATGGAATTTTTCCATAAGATGATTGTCGGGGAAAAGGTCGCCAGAGAGTTCAATGTATCACTCTTTTTCAACAAGAAAAAAGGCAGACAGGGTTCCGCCGGCGGTTCGCAGAAACTGGTGCTGGAAAGTTCTGACAAATACACGCTTGAAAAACGCTCCATTCCGGTTCCTGCCGAGGCCGCCAGCGTGCAGTTTATCATCAGTACCGGCAAGGGCGATCAGACTTTGTTTCTGGACGAACTCAAGTTCAATTTTGTTGCCGATTCGGTAACTGTTCCGCTGGGCAGCGAAGCGCAGCTGAAAAACTTTTACGAGCTGACCCGCCCGGTCAAGGTGCCGACTGAAGTCAGACTTTCTGCCGACAGTAATGCTTTGAAGGTAAAATTCATCAACACCGAACCGCAGATGAAGTCGCTGGTTGCCAAATGCTCCAAACGCGATGATTACGGTATTTTCAGCGATGACTGCAATGAAGTTTTTATCTACGACACCGGCCGTGACAAGCATTGGCAGTTTTCCGCCAACACCAACGGTGCACTGGTCGATGGTATCCGCTACCGCCGGGTGGATGGCGATCCGTGGATATTCGACGGCAAATGGAACTCCGGCGCCCGGGCAACTGCCCAAAAAAGCGCAAAAGGCTTTGAAATCACTATCGAAATACCCTGGAAAGATCTGGGGGTGACTTTTGCCGACGGCCTTGAACTGGGGCTGGATTTCTGCCGCGAACGCAAGATCAGCCCGGAAAATTCCCGCTGGAACTGCGGCGGATTCTTTGCCGATACGGGTACTTATGCCAATTTCAAGATCGCCAACGGCAAGATGAGCATCCGCCGCCACCGTTCGGCTATGTCGATGAACTACACTGTAAAGCGTGCCAAGCCGCAGTTTGAAAGTCTTCTGCAGAAGGGCGTGCCCGGCAACTACACCGCCGGCAGCTGGTCAGATGGTTACAGCAAGCCGAGTCTGAAGAAAAAAATCAGCGAAGAGGCCTTTGCCAAGTGGCAGGATGATCTTTTGAATGCCTGGGGTATGGCGCGTATGGAAGGACCGTTCTTTCCGTGGGGCAGACACCATTTGATCGGCGGACTTGACGGCGTACTCAAGTATCACAAACGCTGGGGTATGCGCTACCCGTTCTTTACCTACACCAGCAGTCACCGCAAACAGGCAATCGCCGAAGGTGCCAAGTTTATTGCTCCCGGCAAAACCCACGTTTCGCCGATCGACCCGGCGGTGCGCGATGTGATGATAAAATATTTCCGCAATGTGCCCAAATGGGGACGGGAATATGAGTATATGAAAACAATGGCGTCGTGCGTGGAAGGTCCGGACGAACCGACCAATGCGCTGGCGCGTATCTTTACAATCACCGGCAATCCGGAAGCGGCTCCGGCGCTGAAAGAGTTTTCCGAAGAGATCCGCCGCGATTTCGGTTTCGGCAAATACGGTCTGCCCGATGATGCGCTGGCTGCCGATGAAAACCGTCCCTTTGAACGCATAGCATTTCTGCGCTGCTGGAACGCCCGGCTGCGCGATAACTATGCTGCGTGGCGCGCCGAAGTTGCAAAGATCCTGCCGGGAGTGCCTTTCAAGGCGGCAAACAACAATACCACCGCTGGTTGCGCGCCGATGGATTACGCGGTGATCGCCGAGGCTTCGGATATACTGGGTGTTGATCCTTATCCCACCGCAGTGACCCGGGTGTTTGATCACGCGCGTGCGGTGCATCATACCGGTTTTTCGGTGCGTCTGCTGCGCGATCTGGCGCCCAAATGCAAGATCCACGCCACGCTGCAGGGCTTTATCTATCACTCCGGTCAGCCCAAGTGGGATGACCTCAATGAATGGACAAGTCAGGCATTGAAGAACGGTGCGGAAACCATTGTCTGGTACGATGCATCTGCTGTGCGGACTATGTTCAAAGAATACGTATATATGCTCAATCTGACCCGTATGGTTACGGGAATGGACAAGATCAAACTGCCGACGGAAACCGTTACCGGTATTCTGCACAGCGATTACGATGCGTATGCACTTAACGATATATCGCTGAATCCGGCGTACTCAATGTATGTATTGCTCGGTGAACAGTTGAAGTGCAATTTCCGCTATGTTTCACCCAGCGGGATAGCCAACAAAACCACTCCGCTGCAGGGGTTGAAACTTTTGTATGTTCCGCGCGGAGCATATACCACACCGGAACTTACTGCCGAATTGCGCAGTTTTGTCGCCAACGGCGGTACGCTGGTGAGTTTTGATCCGCGGTTCCAGAGTTGGAACATCGACGGAACCCGTGTGGCTGACCGCAAGGCTTTCACCGGTGCCGATCTGGGAGCGGTAAAGACCACTGCCCAGACCATTACATACAATCGCCAGACGCTCAAACTTGCCGAAAACCGTCACGTCAAGATGCCGACCGGTTTTACGGTGGAGAGCTACGATCTTGCCAATATCAGCAGCAAAAGCAAGGTCATTGCCGCTTATCCTGACGGCAGGGCAGCCGCCATTGAAACACCTTACGGCAAGGGTAAAGTTATTCTCTTTGCCTGCCAGCCTTTCGGCAGCGCAGCGCTGTCGCTGGAACCGGGCAAGTGGATGGATTTCTTCCGTGCACAGGCCAAAGCTGCGGGCGAAAAGGTGAATCTGCCGATCTGGGATTTTACTCTGCCCAAGGCTCCGGAAGAGATAAAACTGGTAAAGAACTGGTAAGGCAGAGGAGAGAATATTATATGAAAATCCGGAAATTTACACTTATTGAGCTCCTTGTAGTCATTGCTATTATTGCCATATTGGCAGCAATGCTGCTGCCGGCACTTTCCGCAGCGCGTGAACGCGCCCGTGCCACCAGCTGTGTCGGCAATCTTAAACAGATCGGTCTGGCGGCAACTATGTACCGGGATGACAACCTGGACTATTTTCTGCCGCCGAATAATGCCAACGCCAACACCAGTTCCTGTCCGGGGGGGGCGTATCACGGTTTGAATCTGCTGGCATCGTATTTCCAGGAACTCAAGAATACGGATTCGTTCCGTTTTTATAAAGAGGATGCAACGTGGCTGCAGAAGCAGAAGTTCAGATTCTTTGTCTGTGCTTCCGGTGAAAGCGAAGGCGGTGCAATGAGTACAGCGTTTAACTATGTTATGAGCTGGTGCCTTTCATACGACTGGGGTACGCAGTATTTGAGCATAAAGACTTTCCGCGGATTGGAAAATGCGCTGGCGTCGTCGGAAAACAAGAGTTCCTACAAATGTGCCTCCGACCCGGAAGATGTCTGGATGTTTGCTGACGGTGATTCCAGTACCGGCAAATCGTGGATCGTTAAAGGTTCCACCAAAAATATCTCCGGGACCCGCCACAATGCAATGGTAAACTTTGTGACTGTCAGCGGCAGTGTGATGAGCGCCAAAGCCGAAGCCAACTACGGCAACGCCGCCACTTACGGTTATGCTCTGCCCCAAAAATATTGGCTGTACCACGATCGCTGATATTTCCGGAAAATGATGCCGGAAACTTGAAAAAAGGTATAAAGTATTGTATATTACACGTATGTCAAAAATAATTCAACCCTAAAAGGAAAGGTGACTGTTTATGAAAAATCCCGCTTGCAAGCGGGTGAAGCCGTTAGGCTTCACCCTCATAGAACTCCTTGTAGTCATTGCTATTATTGCCATATTGGCAGCAATGCTGCTGCCGGCACTTTCGGCAGCGCGTGAACGCGCCCGCTCATCTGATTGCATAGGTGCACTCAAACAGTGGGGGATATTCATCAATATGTACACGATGGATAACAACGATACCTTCCCGTGCTCGCGCCCCAAAAATCACGGTGCTGACTGCAAAAATGTAGTCTGGTACAGCTGTCTGGTGACCACTTATTATCAGGAAGCCAGCAAGTCTGCGGGTAAATTAGCTTGCCCGCTTATGCAGCGCCTTTTTAACAGCACTTCGTTGGCAAAAGGTTACGCTATGAACAGCAGTCTCTGCTGCAAACCGACCAGTATCGTGGCTGTGCCCGACCGCTGTTTTATGGTTTGCGAATACAGCGGCGGCAACTACTTTACTGCCAGCGGTTATCTGGTGCCGGATGATGCAAGAACGATCAATGATACCGGCTTGTTTACGCCGCACGAAAACGGAACCACATCGAATATCCTTTTCTGCGACGGCCACGTTGATACAATGCACAAAGAAGTGCTTAAAGTCGAAGCTACTGCGCGGAGATTCTGGTCTCCGACCAAAACCAATTGATGCGGCGAACGGTTATTTGTTGAACAGTGAATGGCGGCGGATTTTTCCGCCGCCATTTCTGTTATGGGGAATAATGGCATCACCCGTACTGCCCGCGAATGCGGCGTAGAGTTCTGCCGCCTTCGCGGCGAAGTCGGATCGTAGCCATGTCGTTCTGTGGGCCAAGGAGTTGGCCATTAGTATTG
>JAZNBV010000068.1:0-43142 GCA_045587205.1 Victivallaceae bacterium | reverse complement strand
ACAAATGGAATTTTATTTTTGAATACATTTGAACTCAAAAACAAGGATTTGACAAAAGAGGGTAGCTTTTTTCAAGAAATACCAAGCTCAAACTATGTCCCAAAACACCATTTTTAAAAAATTATGGGATTTCTGTGAATTCTTTTTACAAGTTTTCAAAGTCCATTGTAATTGCTGTTTGATTATTGACAATTTTTCTTAACGGAAATTTGAATAAATTTGTTTTTATGCTAACTTTAAAGTAATGTTTTTATATTGGAGATAGAGATTATGACTGAACAGCTTAAATATTTTTATAACTGGAGTGGTTTGAGTGATAAACAATTCTACAGCGTTGTCCGCGAATTTGTGGACAACGGATGCAATAAGTTTGTCATTACTGATCCTTTGCTTAAAGAACTTATCAACTCGCCGGAACGGGTGGATTTTCTGCGTAAACTCTGCAAAGATATGAGTGTGGAGTTTTCTTCAGTACACGGGCTGGACGGCAAGGGTTTTGACCTGAATTGTTCTGATAGATCCCGCCGCCCTGATATGTTCAAAGATCATATCAGGGCTATGGAAACAGCGGTATCTTTCGGCTGCAAAACCTATGTAGTGCACGTTGGCGCCGCCGAATATTGCTATGACCGCGTGCCGCTGGATGTGCTGCGTCCGCTGGCGCTGGATGCTCTGGAAAATCTGCTCCCGGCGGCGGAAAAATGCGGCATTATCATTGCCGTGGAAAACAGTCAGGAGCCGACCAATACCGCTGCTGAAGTTATGGATTTAGTCAACAAAATCGGCGATCATCCCAATATCGGTACCTGTTATGATACCGGGCACGCCAATCTGCTGGCAAGTGCGCCGTGGAAAACTGTCGACAAGTATGAGCCGTACTTTGAAAAGTGCTGGTGGGATGGCGGACTCAAGCAGGAAGACAATGCCATTGAATTGATGCGCGATACCATCGTAACGTGCCATATACACGACAATTCCGGCTATGGCGACCTGCACGGTATGCCCTTTGACGGCACGATCGACTGGGCTGAATTGATGCCCAAACTGTTCGATTGTCCGCGTATGATCGATTATCAGACCGAAGTAATTTTTGAATACGGTCAAAACTGGGCGGGCAGACTGCTGGCTCCGGTGGGCGGCTATTCCATTAAAAAATTGGCCGATACATTCCGCAAACTCGGATTCTGAAAAGCTCAATCTGTCAGGAGGCGGCGGATATTTTTATTTTCCGTCCAGCCTTCCAGGTTGCGACCCCGTATCAGGGAGTATTCGCCCTGCGCTTCAATTATCTCCACGGGCGTACCTCCGGGCAGAGTACCGCTTTTTTTACCGTTATGTCTGCCGGGAAAAGTGTAGAGTTCAGCGTTTTTGCTTACCACCAGCGCCTGATCGTCTTTGTATGCAGAAGTGTACTGACTTGCCATAAATACCAGCGCGGCAGCAGCAATAACCGTTAAACTGCCGCTTATACTCCAGAAAAGTTTTTCGCCGGCAGCTTTGCGGAAAGTCAACAGAATAAAGAACAATACCCAGCATACGGCGGCGATCAGTAAATAATCATCCGGATGCAGGCGGTCGCGCAACGAAATAAACAATTCCCCCGGCGTACCTGCTTTGCCTGATTCCGGCAGAAAGAATTTGCGGCGCATAACATTGCGGTTTTCAAAGGTCGCCGAATCCAGCGGCGACTGCAAACCGGCGCTTTCCATACACCACAGGGCAGTTTCCTGATCACCGGAGGCTTCAGCAATACAACCGAGGTTGTAAAGAGCATTGGCATCCAGCGGATTATCGTTCAGATACTTTTCAAAGTACGCGCGGGATTTTTTGTAATCGCCCCGGTCGTAGGCACGCAAAGCACCATCCCAGTTATCGACAGTATCAGCCAGTGTTGAATCAGCCTGCACAGCACAAACCCAACCGGCAAGTACAATAACCGCGCATTTGAGCGCTTTAAGGATCGCCGCCCGGATACGCGCCGGGTCTTTAATGGCAGTTTTTGCCAATTCCGGCGGCAGATAACTGGCATTGGCACACTCCTGCAATGCTTCAGCAAGTTCTTTATCGTAAGCTGCTTTGGCAATATCTTCAATAGTGGTTCCCGGCGGCATTTTCCAGCGGTCACTCAAAAAGTCCGCAACTTCGCCGGTTGCCAGATGCGCCAGAACTGAATCATCCGCCGAACGCACCTTTTCAGCCAACGCGTTGCGCTGCGCCGCCGCCCGACCGCGCCGGAGCGAATCAGCATCAGAAGCGTGCCGGAAAAGTTTCCGTATGCCGCCGCTTGCCAGATAAAAAAGCGGTCCGGCAATAAAAAGTATCCAGGCAATGAGCTGCTGATTATGCCTGAAAAAGAGTTTCACTGCTCCTTCCGGAGCTTTTTTGCAGTAGAGCAGAGTTGTCCGCAGCCCGGGGCCTTCATCTGCACTGCCGGATTTTTCCGGCAAAACTGCCGCAGCCGGATCTTTACCGGCAACCGCTTTGGAGTTATCCGGCGCCAGCACTTTGCCGACCGGCGGTTTAACATTCAAAGCAGTATCGATTTCTATTTCTTTATACTTGTTCAAATCGGGATCAAAGGTAAAAAACTTCTGATTTATATCAATCAATCCGGCTTTAAGCGGAATCACCGCATAGCTGATAACACAACCGCTGCGGGTGTAACGGACTTCGCCCGGATAAACACGGCAATCAGGCAAGGTCAATTCCGGCACCCTCAAAGTTTCAAAACTGCTGTTGGCTCCGGTATTCAAAGTCACATCCAGACTGAACGGCTCCAGAGCATTGACCTGACTGCCGGACAATGCAATCTTACCGTTATAAGAACCGATCAAGTTCAAAAAGAATCCTTTTCCCGGAACGTCCGGCAGCGGCACGATGGATATATCGGCCGTTTCGAGCGTAAGTTTGCGCGCAATTCTCCGGTATTGGGTGCCGCCTCCGAAAAAGCTGTCAAAAGGGTCACGGCTGCGCCGTTTTTCCGGAACTAAAATATTGCACTCTACCACACCGGAAACTTTGAGTTTTCCCGGAGCAAGCGGACGGAACGCAGTAATAAAAGATATTTCTTCAAACAACTTTTCACCAATTACTTTGCGGCTCCGTTCCGGCTGTGCGAAAGCGGAATTTTCAGGATTAACTTTGCGGAAATCACGGAACACCGATTTACCGATATCCAGCACCGGGTAAGATAATTGCAGACGGATCTGGCGCGGGTAGTAAACATTTACAGTAAGTGGTATATCTTCTCCCACATAATAAGTTGAACGCTTATCCATAAGTGCGGCACGGGCAAAAACATTGTCGATTTCCGGCATACCGTCACTTGCTTTGACCACAGTCAAAGTAAGTTCAGGGGTATGCAGCAGCTCCTTATTGAGTTTTACCTTCAAAGGTTTTATCTTGTAACTGCCGGGAACCGGCGAGACAAATGTGTAACCGACCCGGTACGAGCTTTCGCCGTTGATAATGCTTGTGGATTGGCTGTTGCCCTGATAAGTAAACCCTTCGGGCAGTTCCTGCAATTCCGGTACGCCGGAATTGGAACTCAACTGCAGAGTAAAATTCTCGCCTTCCACGATCGTATCGGGCGTAATGACCGCCTGCAGTTTATCTGCCGCTCCACTTATAAATGCGCCAGCAAACAATGCAGCAGCAAAGATATATTTCAGCAGAGAATTTTTCATTTTATCACCAATCCTTTTCCACCGGAGCGATCCTGCGGTTGCGCTGATTTTTTATGGCATCACGAAGCATCTTTTCATCGCGGCTCATCAAATCCAGCAATGCATCGGTCTGCTGTTTATCCATTTTATTGTCGTTCTGGGATTTTTTGCCGGAATCCTGCGGCTGCGAATCATCTGATTTATTATCTTGTTTGCCGGATTTATCCTGATTTTCAGAGTTTTTGCGGTCGGAATCTTTATTTTCCTGCTGACCGGCGCCCAGAGCCTGACGCGCTTTTTCTATATCTTTTTCAGCGCCTTTAAAATCACCCTGTTTCTGTTTTTCGGCGGCATCTTTCAAGGCTTCGGCAGCTGATCTCGCCATATCGCTGATCTTGGGCTGGGATTTCTTTTCAGCATCTTTACGCAGATCATCCACTGCTTTCTGCGCTTCTTTCAAAGCATCTTGCGCTGATTGCTTTTTTGCCTGATTCTGACCTTGCGGCGGCTGATTCTGACCAACCTGTTTCTGCTGATCCTGCTGTGACTTATTTTTATCCTGTGCCTGTTGAGTTTTATTCTGTGCCTGCTGCTGAAGTTTTTTTAATTCTTCCAGATCTTTGCGGAATTTCTTTATTTCTTCCCGATCAAGCAGAAGTTTCTGCTGGGTTTGCGATGTTATTTCGCCGGCTTGCGGATTTTTCATAACATTTACATACAATTCTTCGGCGCGCAAAAGCTCCTGTTCCGCCTGCTCAAGCGTTTTTAAAGCCTTGTCCAAATCGCCATTGTGTGCGGCAAGTGCGCTTTCAGAAAACATTTTTCTACCGGCAGTATGTCCTATAACACCCAGATTATGCAGACTGGCAAGCCGGACTCCGGGCATTGAACCGCTTTTGATCAATTCAGAGTAAAGTCCGGCGGCTTCAGATGTTTTATTTTCCAAATGCAGTTTACGCGCCCGATTATATACAGTATAATCGTCCGGTCTATTCTCCGGAGAGCCTGCAGAACGCGCAGTATTATCAATTTTTTCTTCAAGTCCAGCGGTATTGCCGGCAATATTCTGCACCGGCTCTGCCAGGGTTTCTGCCGGATCAAACAGCAGCAGTACCCCCAGCAGACAAATCACATTTTTGCGCCACGGTACTTCCGACCCAATCAGATAAAGTGTCACACACAAACTGCCCAAAATCAGGAAAATCATAAATCTTTCTATGGGCAATGAGCGTTTGACAACCTTTCCGGAGGCGGTTTTATCCTGTTTCAACCAGGAGCTTATCCTTGCGATGCCCGGCTCCAGACTGCTGCTGTTGATATAGATACCGCCGCTTTCGGCAGCGATTTTACGCAAAAGATCTTCGTTCAAACGCGTACGCACCAGATTTCCGGCGTTGTCGCGCTTGAAATGCTTTTGACCGTTCCTGTCAACTTCCGGGATCAACGCCGGTACTGCCGGATCGCCGATACCGGCAATCAACAGCCGGACTCCGGATTTTTTGATTTTTTCCAGGATCCGGGTAACATCGCCGGTGAGTTCCTCGCCGTCAGTAATCAGAATCATATCTCTGGTGGTTCCGCCCGCTGATTGCAATGCCTTGAGCGCGGTATTCAGTGCTTCTGACAGATTGGTGCCGCCCACCGGCACCAGATCGCACTCCAGTTCATCTATACACTGCTCCAGACTTACCCGGTCGCCGGTGACCGGACACGAGAGAAAAGCTTTTCCTGCAAATGCAACTATACCGAAATTGGCATCGTTATTGGCTTGGGCAACCTTTTTCAAAAGCCACTTGCCGTGTTCAATCCGCGATGGTGCAACATCTTCAGCAAGCATACTTTTGGATACATCAAAAACCGCCAATACATCCGCTTCGGCAACATTGAATTCCAACGGACGCACCCCCCAGTGCGGGCGGGCGGCGGCAACCACCAGCAAGGCGATCCCAAGCAGCAGCAGAAAACGCCGCCGGAAACGCGCCGGATATGATATGATTTTTCCGGCGTTGCCGTGCAGATAAGTACTCAATACTTTCCTGCGTTGTGAATCACCGTAAATCCACCAGAAAAGAGCCCAGATCAGGATCAGCGGCAGCGCCCAGAGAATATTTGGATTGATAAAATTCATTTTTCTTTACTCCAATACAGAAATCAAATTATAGCATATTTTTCCATAAAAAACAAATATATTGATATAAAATTACACAAAAAACATTTTTTTTGCATTTTTCTGCAGTTTTGACCCTTGACAAAAGCGTATTGTTCGTTAATTTTACAAGATGACATTTATTTTATGAACAATCTTTGCTGGCCTGCGGTCTTAACCAATGCTGGAAAATCCGCTGATATCAGACAAGGAAGTAAAACGGAAGGATATTGTTTATGATCAACCAGTCCAATCTTGCCGAGCTGCAATCCGAATTGCGCGAAGCCACTGCATTCATAACCCCGCTGCGTACCGAAATCGGACGCATCATTGCCGGTCAGGAACAACTCGTCGACCGGCTGATTATGGCTCTTATCACCGGTGGTCACGTACTTATCGAAGGGGTACCGGGGCTTGCCAAAACACTGGCGGTGAAAACTTTGAGTCAGGCGCTCAATGCCACTTTTTCGCGCATTCAGTTTACTCCTGACCTGCTGCCGGCTGACTTGATAGGCACGCGCATATACAATGCAGAAACACACAAATTTGCCACCCGTACCGGTCCGATCGTTGCCAATATCGTGCTGGCAGATGAAATCAACCGCGCCCCTGCCAAAGTTCAGAGTGCTCTGCTCGAAGCAATGCAGGAAAAACAGATCACCATCGGCGGCGAAAGATTCCCCCTGCCCGAATTTTTTATGGTTATGGCAACCCAGAACCCCATTGAACAGGAAGGTACTTATCCGCTGCCGGAAGCCCAGGTTGACCGTTTTATGTTCAAACTCTCTGTGACTTATCCGGAACGCGATGAAGAACGGCTGGTTCTGGAACGCGCGGCGCACCCGGATTGGAGCGAAAGCGCTTCCGTGACAGCCTCGGCGCAGGATATACTCAATGCCCGGAAAGCGCTCGACCGGGTCTATCTGGACGAAAAAATCATTGAATACATCCTTGACCTGGTTATTGCCACCCGCCCGGGGCACCGCAAAGATCTTTCGCTCCGTCAGGCAGACGCCAATTTGAGCAATATAGATAATCAGTTGGAATATGGTGCAAGCCCCCGTGCTGCGATCTCGCTGGCGCTTGCCGGCAAGGCACAGGCGCTGCTGGCTGGACGCGCATACGTTATACCGCAGGATATAAAAGATGTGGCTATGGATGTAATGCGCCACCGCATAACATTGAGTTACGAAGCCGAAGCGGAAAATCTCTCCGCAGGCGATATCATACAATATCTGCTCGAAGAATTGAGAACCCCGTAATTATTTATCCCGGAGTGTAACTGTTATGCTGCAGACAGCTGAACTGCTGAAAAAAGTCCGCAAACTGGAGATCGTGACCACCAGACTTGTCGATGATGTCATCGGCGGGGCGTATCACAGCGTTTTCAAGGGCCGCGGTATTGAGTTCGATGAAGTTCGCGAATACACCACAGAAGATGATGTGCGCGATATTGACTGGAACGTAAGTGCCAGACTCAATGCGCCGTATGTAAAAAAATATGTGGAAGAACGCGAGCTTTCAGTAGTTTTACTCGTAGATGTATCCGGCTCAATGTCCTCCGGAGCCTCCGGCAGCAAAGTTTGTGAACGCGCTGTTGAAGCCGCCGCTTTGCTGGGTTTGAGCGCCATTGGCAATCAAGACCGCGTGGGATTGATGATGTTCAGCAATAAAGTGGTGAATTTTCTGCCGCCGCGCGGCGGCAGACACAACAACTTGCGGCTGATTCGCGAACTGGTATCAGCTTCCGCCGGGGAGTTCAAGGGAAAAACCGACATTGCCGCAGCATTGGGCAATCTCTGCCGGGTGCTGGTCAAACGCAGTGTTATATTTGTTATCAGCGACCTCTTTGACAACTCGCCGGAGCTGGAAAAAATGCTCAAACTTGCCAACCGCCGGCACGATGTGATCGTTTTGCACATTTATGAGCCGGAAGCATTCAAACTTCCGCGCGGTGTACTGAATCTGTATGGAGCAGAAAGCGGAACTTTTCTGCGCCTTTCCGGCACTGCGCGGCAGAAGAGATACAGCAAAAATATGCTCAATACCATTGCAGATCAGCAGGCGCTCTGCCGACGGTGCGGAGTGGAAGTTATTGATATGCCCTGCAATGAAAATATGGTGATAAATCTTATGAACTTTTTCAAACACCGCCGTAAACGCCCGCGTGCTGCAAAAGCTTGAGGAATTATTATGAGCAGTAAACGCAAAAAAATCATTATTTTCATAATCATTATTGCGGTGCTTTTGTTCGCAACTGTGCTGACAATATTTTCTTCAGCAGCGCTCCGTGCTGCCCGCAGCGGTGAAGCGGTGCTTAAAGAAATTGCCCGTGATTACAACCGGACTCCTTCGCTCGGCGAACTGGTGAATCTGGAAACTGAATGTGTTCTGCCGTGGGGACAGGATATAAATGAGGTTATGTTTCTGCCGGGCGAAGGCTTTGTTCAGCAGGGAAATATTGCAGTAAAAAATGCCGGAACAACCCTGCACCACCGCCGCAAGATCATCACAGTACCGTTGAAAAGTTACCGCTCCGGTGAACTTGTTCCCGGTAAACTCAAAGTGGCAATAGAGCGGCCGCTGTACAAAAACGGCAACCGCAAGATCACTCTGCCGCTGGAAGTAAAGTCCATAAAAATCACTCCGCGGGCAGTTACTGACCGCGATCAGCTGCCGCTGGCTGATGAACTGCAGAAAGCGCCGGTAAAACCGCATAAGTCGATTTTTGCGGTATTGTCAGCACTGCTGCTGCTGATCATCATTCTGACCGTTATCCTGATAAAAAAACACCGTCAGAAACCTCTCCAGCCCCTTCAGCCGTGGGAAATAGCCCGGCGCGAACTGGAAGATTTGCGTCAAACAGCCGACAACGGAAAACAGCCGTTGCCGTGGTGTGTGGCACGCTTGAGTGATGTCGTCCGCAATTATTTGAGCAAGCGTTTTGCCCTGCCGGCTACCCGTCAGACTACAAGCGAATTTTTTGCTGCGCTCAAACGCGGAAAATCCCCGTTGAACAGAACCCAGATCAGTTATCTTGAAGATTTTCTTACTTCGGCGGATCTGGTAAAGTTTGCCAACATCCGACCGGACAAAGAGCTTTTTGAGCAGGCGGTCAATCGCGCCGGAGAGCTTATCGATGAAACTGCCGGCGGGAATACCGCTGCCGGAGATGCAGCTCAAATGCAGGAGAATGAACAATGAATTTATTTGCCTACCCGTGGATGCTGCTGCTTCTGATTCCGGCGGCAGCGCTCCTGTACTACGCATTTTTCTGCAAAGATCAGCCGGGGATCGTGATCGCTGAACTGGATGGTCAAACTGAAAAATCCGCTTTTCCGCGCTTGAAAGTACCGCCCGTTACAGTTATACTTTACACGCTGGCTGCCCTGCTGCTGGTCATTGCGCTGGCTCGACCGCGGCTGGGGGATGAAAAACTCATACTCCGGAATAAAGGCATTGATATAGTTATGGTGCTTGACCTGTCCGGCAGTATGGGGGCCATTGATGTACCGCGCAGCATTGTCAGCGAAAAAGCTCTGAAAAACGCACTCTCTGCCGGAAGTTTGAAAAACCGCCTTGAAGTGGCAAAACAGGAGTTGACAAATTTTATCAAAGCACGCCCCAATGACCGGATCGGGTTGATCGGTTTTGCGGAATTCGGATACACGCTTTCGCCGCCGACGCTTGACCACGACTGGCTGACCGCCGCACTGGAACCGCTGACTCCGGGGATCATCGGCGACGCCACCGGCATCGCCAGTCCGGTAGCGTCGGCAGTGCGCAAACTCGATAAATCCGCTGCGCCGCGCCGGGTGCTGGTACTTTTTACCGACGGCAAAAATAATGTCGCGCACCGGCTGACTCCGCTGGAAACAGCAGAACTTGCCAAAGAAAAAAATGTTACCATCTACACTGTGGGCATCGGCAATAATAATGCCTATATGCTTCAGGAAGATTTTTTCGGCAGGCGTTTTGTCCCTTATCCTGGAGAATTCGACGAAAAACTTCTGCAGGAAATGGCAGCGATAACCGGCGGAAAATATTTCCGCGCCGCCGATGAAAGCGGTTTGAATCAGGTGATGAACGAAATCAATTCGCTGGAAAAAACCAACTTTGAGCAGCCGCGCTACATTGAATACCGGGAGTTTTCGCCCATACTCATTGCTGTTGCACTGGCTCTGCTGCTGCTGGCAATATTTGCTGCCAACACCTTTGAACGCACTGTTCCGTAATCTCTATTTGCGGATAAGCAAAAGCAGATTGGAGCGTATTCCCAGAAAACGGACAAATGTTATCCGGTATTCAACACCGAGTTCACCGCAGATTTTCTGCAGCGAATGTTTATCAAGCAGATTCAGGTTTTCTTCTTTGCTCAAATATTCCAATTTAAGCATTTTAAGAATCTTGCGGTGCCACTTTTTCGGCAGCCAGTGCAAGAACGGCAGATAAGTATGAAACTCCAGCGGATGCCAACGGTTGGGAGTAGTAAGAAAGACATATTTACTGCTGACGCGCACTGCTTCGCTTATAAAAGCTTTCTGCTGTTGATAACATCCAACGTGTTCAAGAACTGCCGAAGAAAACACCAGATCAAATTCATTATCCGCAAACGGCATATCGCGGCCGTCTCCCTGAACAAATTTCAAGCCGGGAAAAACTTTTTCCAATATTGAGGCATCCTGATCGCTCAAGGCGGTTATACGGCTGCTGTCCGGATAAAAGTGTTCAAAAAAATTGGAATATGCCGAATCATCCGGCGTAACACCTGCATCCAGTATCCGGTTCAGTGAATCCAATTTTATCAATTCTGCCAGTTTACGGTAAATATTTTTTCTTACCATAAAGGCCATTCCGGCTCCCGGAGAACCGGGTTTTACCACACTGGCGATCCGCTTATCTACCTGCATAAGATTTTTATTTTACTGCATTATTTTTTTGTTTGCGTCCCATAAAACGCACCAGCGCCTCCAGCAGAGTTGCCGGGTGCGGAGGACAGCCGGGGACATAAAGATCGACCGGCAGAATATCTTCAAGACCATTGGAGCATTTATCGCTTGAACGGTAGATACCGCCTGAAATCGCACACGCGCCGCAGGCTATCACCAATTTGGGTTCACCCATTGCTTCATAACTTTTCTGCAAAGCAAGGCGCATATTATCCGTTACCGGCCCGGTGACCAGCAGCGCATCGGCGTGGCGCGGTGAAGCCGTCACCTTGAGTCCGAATCTGCCCATATCCCACGCCAGAGTACCCAGCACATTGAAATCCAGTTCGCACGCGGCGCAGCCGCCGGCGGAAATCTGCCGTATATGCAGAGATTTGCCGTAAAGCGCTCTGATCCCCGCATCCAGCTGTTCATCAATGACATACTCCCTGCCATCAGCAATAAGGTTGCTGCGGCTCATCGCCCCCATACGGTATTCGCGCGAAAAACCGATTCCGGGATTGACTCTCGAACATTTTCCGCAAAAAATGCACTTGCCGGTATCGATCGACGGCTTTCCGGCATCCACAGCGTCAACCGGGCAGACTTCAGCAGCCTGTTTCCACAATTCCTCATCGGCGGCATCTGCAGCAAATTCCGGACGGCCGCGGAAATGTTCCGGCAGTTTGGGTGCGGCATCCGGAAATTTTCCGGTGCGGTACTTCTGAAATATTCTGGCACGCAATGCTTTGAACATAACTGTTTATCTCCTCTTACAAATCGTGACCGCAGTACGACAAATTAAAACTCTTATTGCAGATCGGAAAGTTCGATATCTGCTCGCCGCGCAATGCCATTGCCAGCGCAAACCAGTTATGGAACGACGGATCAACCAGTTTCATACGCTTGAGTTTGCCGTCATTGCCGCTTATACCGACACAAACCATTTCGCCGCGCCACGCTTCCACTGCGCTTACAGCCAGCATATTGCTCTGCAATTCAACTGGATAATCCTGATATGCCCCGGCACTTGAACCGGCATTTTCCAGCCAGCTGAATAAAGCTCTGACCATTCTTATGGATTCACGCAACTCCCGGCGGCGCACTTTTGCCCGGGCTATAACATCGCCCTTGCGCTTTACAGCAATGTGCCACCCGAGCTTATCGTACACTCCGATATAACCAAGATCGTGCCGTGCATCGATTTCCAATCCGCCCGCACGTGCGGCCACGCCTACGGCACCTATTGACTGCAGCAATTCACCGGGCACCGTACCGGTACCTTCAAAACGGTCCAATACTCCGGGATCATCAGCCATTATTTCCCAGGCATTTTTGAAATCAGCCACTGTTTTTTCAAACCATTCGCGCAATGCGGCAAGTTCACTTACCGGCAGATCAAATGCAACACCGCCATAATTTATGTAATTGCGCCCGAAACGGTTGCCGCAAAGCTGCGCGGTCATATTCAGAAAATCCCCCCTTATGCGCCCGCAATAGGCATTGGTTGTCAGATATGCCACATCACCGGAAAGCGCACCGATATCTCCCACGTGGTTGGCTATGCGCTCAAGTTCCAATGCCAATGTTTGCAATACTTGCGTGCGTTCGCTCAATTCGCGCGGAATTCCTGCCAGAGCAGTCATTACGCCATCGTAACCTAACGCATAAGCTATGGAACTGTCGCCGGAAGCGGTTTCAATAAGGTGCGAGCGGAGTTTTGCCGGAGCTTCGATCAGCATTTTTTCAATTCCGCGGTGCTGATACCCCAAACTTATTTCCAGAGAATAAACATCTTCGCCCATACACTGAAAACGGAAATGTCCAGGCTCAATCACGCCCGCGTGCACCGGACCTACTGCCACTTCGTGCGCGGCACTGCCCTGCATTGTAAAGTAACCGGTCGAACCGGGAATTGCTTCTTTTTTGCTGAAACGGATCGGTTTGAGCCACGGATGCCCCAGCGGAGTGATATTGTTTTCCTCAAAAATCTCCCGTTCAAACCAGTGCAGCGCAGTTATACTGTTGGTCAATGCCGGATAACTGCTGCCGACTTCGGCAGCAGCCGCGCGGAAACAGCGCTGTTTTTTATCCAGCAATACGGCAAAAAGTTTATTATCTTCAGCAAAAAATGCCGATACGCGGCACTCTTCTGATTCAATGGCATTTTTCAATACCGCTGTAAAATTTTCCATCCCCTGCAGAGGTATATCCTGCAGGGCAACGGCTGAACAGTTATGAAATGTTACAAAATCTTTACCCATAATTCACCTCACCGTCCCGGATAAACAAAATCGCCGGAAATCAATATTGCCAGCAGTATTGCCCCGCACAGCAATGTTATCAGCAATACACAGCCGGGGATCCGGGTAAGTTTTTCCAACCTGCCCAACTCGTTTTCCGCTGCTGATATTGTTCCACTACCGCCCATTGTCATACGCATTGTGTGATAGGTCATACCGGCAAATGCCACAAAAAGCAGCAGCAGCACCAGACCGCCAAGTACCGGTCCGGCATAAACAACCAGAAGCATTTCAGTTATAAACAGAGGCGAAGGTGGCATACCGCACAGCGCCAGAATTGCAACCAAATAAATCACTGCATTGCGCCGGGTTATACCCAGCAAACCGCTTACACTGCCGATCTTGCGGGTTCCGCAGGCAAGCTGGATATTGTCAGCAGTCATAAACAGTACCATCTTCAAAAGTGAATGGGTGATTATATGCAGCAGAGCCATATATTCAGCGCCCAACGACCAGAGGATCGCCACCACCCCCATATGTTCCATACTCGAATATGCCAGCATACGCGTGTAATCCTGTTGACGGATAATGAAAAATGCCGCCAGCGCCAGCGAAACCACCCCCAGTATCAGCAAAAGATTCGTACAGAAACTCTTTACCGGCTCCGGTGCCACATCCAGCACCCGGGTGATTCCCAGAAAAGCACACGCCAGCAACGCTCCTGACGAAAGTACCGAAAACACCCCGGGAGCTTCGCTGTAAGCATCGGGCATCCACGACTGGAACGGCGCCAGTCCCATCTTGGAACCATAACCGGCAAGCATCAGCACAAATGACGCCTTGAACCATTCCGGATGCAGATTTACCTTGCCAAGCAGCGCCATATCCAGATTGGCTTCGCTGCCGCTGCCGGCAATTGCCAGCAGCATAGTTCCAAGCAGGGCAAAACCAATACATACAGAGCAGATAAGTATATATTTCCACATCGCTTCCAGCGAATTGCCGTCACGCCGGAACATAATCAAAGGCGCACTTGCCAGCGTAGTTGCTTCCATAGCCACCCACAGCAGCCCGAAGTTGCAGCTTGATGCCACCAGTGTCATACTGCACAGAAATCCCAGCAGGCAGATTGTCACCAGCCGCGGCGAAAGGATCTTTTCGGCATTACGTTCAAAATGATGCCGCACCATCGGAAAATACTTTATTGTCTGCAGACTCGAAAGCAGAAACAGCAAAGAGACCACACTCAATACCGTCAAGCTCAAATCATCCTGTCCAATCAGACTTTTGACCTTCCCGCTCACCGTATTGTCCCACTGCGGCTTTATCCACAAAAACGCCACCCCGATGCAGTGCAGAACTGCTGTAACATTCAATATAAAAACATCCAGTTTCTGCCGTGAACCGGCTACCCACGCCGCCAGCAAACCGGCAAGCGGCAATATTACAAGCAAAAGAGTAATCACGCTTTGACCTCACTTTCGCCGGAATCATCCGGTTCATCTTCTTCTATTTCGCTCAAGTGGTTGAGTCTGTCCGCATCGATATGCGAAAATTCGCGGTTGATATGGAACATTGCAATCCCCATAACAAACACCAGCACCAGCACGTCCAGCAGAATACCCAACTCCACCAGCAACCCGCACTCAACGGCCATACCCAGACCGAAAACGGTTATGCCATTTTCAAAAATCAGAAAGCCGATCACCTGGGTCAGTGCCTTTTTGCGGGCAACAATTATAAACAAACCAGCCAGCATTGTGGTAAATGCCACCGGAGCCGCCAATACCGGAGTACCCGCAGGTGCCGTTCCGCAGCTGATCCAGAAATAAAACACCAGTGCCGACAGCACCAGCAGTATTGCCAGAGAACCGGTATATCCCACCAGCGGTTCCAGTTCCCGCTTGACCTTGGCGTGATCCATTGCCATACGCAGCAGACGCGGCAGCAGCACACCTTTTACCACGCCGCTCACCACCGCGATCACCAGCACCGGCAGATGCGGCATACCCTGATGGAAAAAATCCCACATCGCCAGCGGAAAAAGCCCGATCAGAAGCCCGTGCAGCGCCGCCAGATGTATGCACCGCAGCATCCGGCTGGATGCCACCAGAAAGAAATCAATAATCAGCAATGCTGCCAGAATTATTTCACTTATATTGGTCATTTATTCAAATCTCCTCCGAAAATCACCACCAATACCACTGCCAGCAGCGCCAGCGCCAGCGCTCCTGCCAGCAGTTGCGGAACTTTAAGAAAGCGGAAACGCGCCATAACCGATTCCACTACCCCCACTGAAACAGTCAGCAATATGATAAACAAATAGTACAACGCAAATTCAACCCACATACCCGCGCTCAAATTAGGCAGCACCAGCGTAGCAAGAAATGAGAAAAACACCCACAATTTCAATGCCGCTGCATAATGGATCATTGCCAGATCCGGCCCGCTGTTATCCAGAATCATTGCTTCGTGGATCATTGTCAGCTCCAGATGGGTTTCAGGATCATCGACCGGAACACGGCAATTTTCGCACAGCATAACCAGATAGAATGCCACCGCAAGAAAGAGCAGCGCAGTTCCGCCGGAAAACCACATATCCAGATAAAAACTGGTCAGACACCCTGACAGGGTAAAGCTTTTATTCAGCAGCACCAGCGCTGTCAATATGGTAAACAGCACCCCTTCGGCAAGAATCGAAAACTGACATTCTCTGCTGGCGCCCATACCTTCAAAAGCCGACCCGGTTTCCATTGCCGCCAGCACTGTAAGCATACGCCCCAATCCTGCCAGATAGATAAACAATATCAAATCGCCGGGGAATCTCAACGGCGAAACCACTCCCGCTGCCGGCAATATCAGCAGCGTCAATACCGTAACTGCCAGAGTCGCTATGGGCGCAATACGGAATATCCATCCCGTTGAACGGCTGTAAATGGAAGATTTGCGCATCAACTTGACAATATCGTAATACAATTGCAATATCCGCGGACCTTTGCGCCCTGCAAAAAATGCCTTTACTTTATTGATGATGCCGATCAAAAGCGGAGAAAACAGCAGAGCTGCAATCACATTACCGCACCACAAAAGATTTCTCAACAACTCTTCACTCATACTGCACACTCTCCTGCTGCTTTACGGTATCATCTGCCGTATTGCTCCGACCGGAAACCAAACACCATCCCAGCATCAGCAGTACCGCCAAAACCATCATCAATATATACACGTGCAGCAAACCTGACTGCAAATGCCGCACTTTATCGCCCACTGCTCCGGCGTTCTTAAAAATCACTTCCCAGAACCAGCGGCTGCCGCCATCGGGGACATCCACTTCAATGGAGCTTTTTTCAGGGAAAACCCCTTCAGGACGCTTCAACGATTTTTTCTGCTGCAGTATCACATTGAACATATCCGCCACCGGCTGAATAAATGCGCTTGCAGTGTACTGCATACGGGCTGTCGGTTCGGCATAACCGCAGTCCCAGGTTATACCGTTATCTGAAGATTTTCTGCAGAAACTGCGCCGGAACAGCCACAAAAGTATTATCAGCCACAAAAGTGCCAGCGCAAACACCGCATTCCACGCCAGCGGCCGGAAAAGTATTCTTTCCTGTTCTTCATACATAACCCCGGCACCGGACAGCAAGCCGCTTGCCGCAACTGCAGCCAAAAACGGCATAAGTGCGCTCAAGGCAAAAAGTATCAGCTGCGGCACCCACATACTCCATTTTTCCGTATCGGCATTCACCGCTTTTTCAGTACGCGGTTCTCCGCAGAACACTGCCGCTATACTTTTGGCAAACGCCGCAGCAGCGGTTCCGCCGGTAAGTGCCAGCATTACAGCTGAAACTGCCGAAACAGCAAATACCCCCCCCTTGCCGTACGCTATACCGGTAAATGCCGCCAGATAAATCAAAAGTTCACCGGCAAATCCGCAAAACGGAGGAATACCGGATATACCGATACCCGACAAGGTGAAAACCGTTCCGGTAACTGGCATCTTTTTCATCAATCCGCCCATTTCATCCATATTGAGCGTGTGCATTGACTTGTAAACCGATCCGGCTCCCAGAAACAATGTACCTTTGAGCAGAGCGTGATTGAGCAGATGCAGCAACGCTCCGCCCCACGCCAGAACCATCAGCGTTTTATTATTGGCAATATTGCCGAAGATCCCCAGCGAAAACGCCAGAGTGATTATCCCGATATTTTCAACGCTCGAATAAGCCAGCAGCCTTTTCAGGTCACGCTGCGCGGCGCCGAAGAGTATCCCCGTAAACATACCGGCAACTCCCAGCAGGAAAAATGCCCACGCAGCCGCCTGACTTGCCGCTATCCACGGACACCAGATGATCATTCCCAGAAATCCGAGCGGGATCATTGCTCCTGACATAATTGCCGAAACCGGTGCCGGTGCCACCGGATGCGCTTCCGGCAGCCATACGTGCAGCAGCGGGAATCCCGCTTTGATACCGAATGCAATAACCGCCACAGTTGTTGTAACTGCCAGCGGCAGAGTGCCGGGACAGCCGTTTTTCCACATCGCCAGCAGCCATACCAGCAGCAGCCCGCCTGCCTCACAGGAAAGCAGATAGACCCACGCCGCCTGACGGACTTCGGATTTTTTCCACTCAAAAGCCACCAGCGCAAAACTGGCGAGCCCCATAATTTCCCACGCTGCCAGGAACGGCAAGCCCGGCTCCAGCATCGTAACTGCCAGCATCGCCGCCAGCATCAGGTTAAAAAGCCCCCAATAAAGACTCAAGCGTTTATCCGCGTGCCCGGCAAGATATCCGTTTGAATGCAGAGCCGCCGCAATACCGACAACAATTACCGGCAACTGAAAACAGGCATTTAAAAAAGGTGTAACGGTAATGAACAGCAGTTTCAGCAATAGAGCAGCCACTGCACAACTGCATCCGATAACAGCTGCCCACCGGTCCCGTCTGCGGCACAACAATGCCCCTGCGGAACCGGCAAGCAATATACCGGACACAAACAAATCGATCAACATATCAAAGCTGTCCTGAAGTATAAAAAATTATTATTTATTTCAATTCCGAGTTCAAATCAACCTTGCGGAATTTATCACGGATAGGTAATATACCACAAAAATCCGTTCTTGGCAAGCATTTTAACGCAATTTAAGCGTAAAACGGCGATAAAAATATTCAGGATCCAAAGCCTCCTTGGCGCGGCGCAAGCCTTCAATATTCAGATCCTGCTCGCGGTTCATCCGCCGGAATCCACGATTCAGCAGATCATCAACCAGTGCCCGGGTAATTTTAACACCGCATCCGCAGTATTGACGGTCGGCTTTCTCAAAGTGTATATCAGCCAGAGTCTCATTCAACGGCGAATAAATCGAAAATCCCGCCGTTCTGCCATCAACCTCCAGCACAATTCCATTCAATCCGGAACTTTTTTCCCGCCACACGCTTTCCAGCCGCTCAAAAGCAAGTTTTTCCTCCAGCCCGGAATCGCTCTGCCACTTTTCACTGCTCAAACCGGCAGCAAATCTGCGGATATGGGGTAAATCCTCAAACGCTATATTCCGCACCTGATAATGGTTTTCATAAGCGCGTTCAAACTGTTTGAGCTGATTATGTCTTTTGCGTAATTTTGCACCGGTAAAACCGGCAAGATGTTCAAGATCATATATGTAATCAAATTCACCGCGGTCTTCTTCAATACTGAAAAAATCAACCACTTGCGGATACTCTCTTATATACGCCAGCGGAACATCGCCGCAAACTGCCGGTTCTTCACAGCAGCAAAGTCCTTGAAAATCCTGCAGAGTAACGGCTAATTCTTCCGGTGCAATGCTGCCGTCTGCCGGAAAAAAGAGATAACCGTTTTTGAAACTTGCCACCCACAAGCGATCTTTCTGCACGGCATAATGCCACTGGTAACTGTCGATATAAAGCAGCAGATTTGCCCAGGAGCGTTCGCAGCTTTCCTGACCGGGATCAGCAAATGATTTGTATAAAGCATACTCCCCGGCAGATAGAGGTAAAAAATCTGTTTTTTTCATTTTTTCAACATCAATATTGCAATGACTACTTCAGTTAATATACATCCGGCAGCGGATATTTGCCACTCCGGCAGCTTTTTGTAAATGATTTTCAGAAAAAAAAGTAAAAAAACTGTGTTGATAACTTGAATAACTTCTACATTATGGTATATTTATCTGATGGCAGCACTTGACAGGCAATCGCTCCCGTTTTGCGGGGGAGGAAAGTCCGGACTGCACAGAGCGGGAAGTCCTTTTCAGCGGAATGTTTATTCTGAACGTGAAAGAACGATGCTGCGGACCATAAGCCGCAGGAAGGAAAGTGCAACAGAAAAAATACCGCCGGATTTTTTCCGGTAAGGGTGAAAAGGCGGGGTAAGAGCCCGCCGGGCGGTCGGCGAAAGCTCCGTCGCACAGGCAAACCCCTTCCGCAGCAAGACCAAATAGGGAACGAGCTGTTGCTCGCAGCGTTACAAGTTCCGGGTTCTGGTCGCACAGACAGATGATTGCCGCCCTGCTCTCCGGAGCAGGGAACAGAATCCGGCTTATCTCAAATGCTGCTTTTTTGAGAAAAATTTTACCGGGGAAAGATTTATGAGTAAAATTGCTATTTTAAGCGACATTCACGCCAACGCTGATGCTTTGCAGCAGGTTTTGAAATATTGCGAAGCTCTCGGCGTGGATAAGTACGCTTCGTTGGGAGATGTGGTTGGATACAATGCAGAACCGCAGCTTTGCCTGCGTATGGTAAATGCCCTCAATCCGGTGGGCCGTGTGCGCGGTAATCACGATGATTACACGGCTATGAACGATGATTTAATGGAAGGATTCAACCCCAATGCCAAAAAAGCTGTATCCTGGACCCGCAGTCAGCTCACCGAAGATGAACGCCGCTGGGTCGGAGAACCGCCGCTGCGGCTTACTCTCCCCGGTATGCCGATAACGCTGGTACACTCCACACTGGATTCGCCGAATACCTGGGGATATGTGTTTGATGTTTACCACGCCATAGATAATTTTGCTTATCAGCTTACCCAGCTTTGCTTTTGCGGTCACTCACACGTGCCGGTGGCGTTCTGCAAACAGCCGTTTGCCTCCGGCCCGCTGCGCGGAGTCGAAGAAATACGTTCCTGGGTATTGGTAAACAATTCCATACCCAATGATTTCACCAAGATCGATTCGTTCAAAATCAAAATCGAACCCGGCTGTAAATATCTTTTCAATGTCGGCAGCATCGGTCAGCCGCGAAACCGCGACCCGCGGGCATCGTTTGCAGTATTTGACGATGTGGAACGCACCGTAACGCGCTACGCGCTGCCATACGACATCGCCAGCGCACAGGCAAAAGTGCTTGCCGCCGGACTGCCGGAACGGCTTGCCAACCGTCTGGCAAACGGGGAATAACAGAGACGGTTCTTTATGAAATCCGACAGCAAGCGCAAACTTTTGACCGGCAGATCTGTACCGGAAAATGTCCGGCGCATATTGATCGTCAAACCCAGCAGCCTGGGGGATATTTTTCACACATTTCCGGCAATTGCCTGCTTGCGGGAACTTTTTCCGCAAGCCGAATTTGACTGGATGGTGCATCCGGCGTTTGCCGATGCGCTGGATTACTCACCGGCACCTGTATCGCGCAAGATACTCTTCCGCCGTCAGGAATTGGGAAGGATCAAAACTTTCCTGCCGGCAGCGTGCGAACTCATCCGGGAATTGCGGATGTATCCCTATGATTACATTTTTGATTTTCAGGGTTTGTTCCGCAGTGCACTCTTTGCCCGTACAGCACGCGGCAGAGTGGTGGGATTTGCCCGCCCGCGCGAAATGATGGCAAGATGGTTTTACAACCACTGGAGTCTGGTGAATTTGCGTCTGCACGCAGTAAGACGCAATCAATTACTGGTGGAGCGTTTTTTCCACACCGGCTTCATTAATACAACTTGCACCCTGCCCTCAAATCCGGACAACCGGGAATCTTTGAGCAGCAAACTTGAGCGCTCAAATGTATCGCTGAATGATATGCTTATCGGAATTTCACCGGGAGCCAGATGGCCCAGCAAGATGTTTCCTCCTGAACTTTTTGCCAAAGTAATTTCGCATACCGCAGAGCTTCTTCCGCAGGCGCGTTTTGTTATTATGGGCGCCCCCGCAGATCAGAAAGTCGCCGAACAGATCCGGCAATTGGCAAATCTGCCGCAGGTCGTTTCGCTGGCAGGCGCCACCAATCTGGGGGAATTGGTTGAATTGGTAAACAACTGCCGTGCAGTGCTTGCCAATGACAGCGGTCCGGTGCATATTGCGGCGGCGGCAAAAATTCCGGTGGTCTGTTTTTATGGACCGACCAACCCGAATCTGACGGGCCCCTTCGGCGATATGCATACGGTTTTCCAGCGCAATGACCTTGAATGTATAAAATGTATGCACCGCCAATGCAGCCGTATCACAACTGAGTGTCACAATATAGATGCCGCAGCAGTGGCAAATGCCATTTGCGGTAAAATACAGAAATAAGGAGTATCCTGCTTATGTTCAAATACATTGCTCTTTTATTTGCTGCCGCCGTCCCGTTTTTGATCAAAGCAGATATTGTAGTACGCCAGAAGCTGCCGCGCAGCAGCTATATGCGTTATGAACCGGTGATTGCCGAAATTACGCTCCGCAACAACTTCGGACAAGTGCTTATTTTCGGCAAAGAGATGGAATTCAAAGGCCACCTTGAAGCCCAGCTTACAGATATAAACGGTCGTCCGTTACCGGATTCCGGAGCTAAAATCAATTTGCAGGGTCTTATATTGCGCCCGGGAGTTGATCAGATGATCCGCGTGAATGTGGGCAAATGGCTGAACATCCGCAAGAGTGGTTTTTACACTCTGAAGTTTTACCTCTCGCACCCGATGTTGAAAAGCGAATATCAAAGCAATGCAGTGAATTTTGATGTTTCACAAGGCAAAGTTATCTGGAGCAAATCCTTCGGAGTTCCGCGGCTTTTGGATGATAAAATCGGCGGCAAATTACCGGTCCGCACTTATACAGTGCGCGGTTTGCAGGATAAAGACGATGTAAAAATATTTTTGTTTGTGGAAGATAAAGACAATATCTATTCAATAAAAAATATCGGTACGCTGCTGGGTAACAGCAGTCCGCAATGCAATATTGATTCACTCAATCAATTGCATATACTCCATCAGATTGGCAACAAGGTATTTCTGTACTATGTTTTTGACTGGAACGGAAAATGCGATACCGTCAAATCCTACCGTACAACTGATACCATACCGGTGTTGTTCCGCAACCCTGCCAGTGGCGAAGTAAAAGTTGTCGGCGGTGCATTGGAAACTCTTCCCCCGGGCTACTCTACTGAACGGCTGCTGCCGGCTAATGCAATAAATTCAGATAAAAAATAAGCGGTTCAGCTTTTTTTCAGCCGAACCGCCTGATGCAAATTCAAAAAACCGACCGTTATTTTTTCGGTACCCAGCGGGCATCCCATACCCACTCTTCAAAGCCGTGGCAGGATTCGTATATCGAATCACTCATAAAACCGAAACTGGCAAAGTCAGCAACTCCGGCAAAAGCCCGGATAGCAGTGAATCCTGCGCCCTGACAGGCGCCGACTACCACGCCCAGCACCGGCAATTGACTGTTGTGATAAATCAGGCAGCGGGGAACCTCAATCCAGCAAGTGACAATGTTGACCAAACCGCGGCCCATATTGTAAAAATTATCAGCACAACTTCTGCTGTCAGCTGTTGACTCTGCCGCCATCATATTCAGCGACAATATTCCGGCAGCACAGACCGCTGCAATCTTTTTTACAGAAAACATAACCTTTTCCTTTCAACTTTACATAAGTTTAAGACCGGGCAGATCCTGCACATCGATCAAACCGACAACTTTGCGCTCACTGTCCACAACAATAATATCGCTGATCTTGTGTTTTTCGACCACGCGCACAACTTCCACTGCCAATGCTTCACTGTCAACCGCAACCGGATCGGCAGTCATAACTTCAGACATATTACGGGTCAGCACATTGATATCCTTTTCTGCGGCACGCCGGAAATCGCCATCAGTAAAAACCCCGAGCAGATGATTTTCATTATCGACCACGATCGCGGAGCCGCAACGTGCGTGTCCCATCTTGCACAAGGCTTCGCGCACCTGTGTATCGGGAGCAACCAATGCAAAACGGTCACCGGAGCGCATAATATCTTTTACGTGCATCGTAACCATTCTGCCGATCGCCCCGCCGGGGTGAAAACGGCCGTAATCTTCTTTGGTAAAGCCGCGTTCCTGCAGCATCACCATTGCCCACGCATCTCCCAACGCCAGCAATGCCGTGGTGGTGGATGTAGGAGCCAGATTAAACGGGCACGCTTCGCGTTCGACTGCCATCGGAACTACCAGATCGCTTAATTTACCCAGGCGGCAATCTGCTTTGCCGCAAATTGATACCAACTCTACACCAAGGCGTTTAGCCGGCGTAATCATACGCAGCAATTCATCGGTTTCGCCGCTGTAGCTGATTGCTATGAGCAAATCATCCTTACGCATAATCCCCAGATCGCCGTGCAATGCCTCCACCGGATGCATAAAAACCGCCGTGGAACCGATACTGGAAAGAGTTGCTGCAATCTTTTTACCGATATAACCGCTTTTGCCGACCCCGGTAATCACCAATTTGCCGCCGCGCGACAACGCTGACTTGGAGCGTTCGACCAATTCCACAAATTCTCTGCCCAGCTGTTTATCCACAGCCCGGAGCGCTTCGAGTTCTATTTCAAAGACCCGGTGCGCGGTCTGAAGTATCTTTTCGCTCATAACATTCCCTCTGGTATCATATACGGCAGGAGTTCAATGCGGTCACAAAAATGCCCTGGGCACCTTTATCCTGCAATTCATCCATAATCACATTTACTTTACCGCTTTTTATCATAGCCTTTACAGCCACCCAATCCGGATTGCTCAAAGGAGAAATCGTCGGAGATTCGATACCGGGAGTGATCTTACAGCATTCTTCCAGCATATTACGCGGCACATTGTACTCAATAAGCACATAATCGCGCGCAACCAGCACCCCGCGCAGACGGGCAAGGATCTTCTTGACTTCGGGCTTGTCAGCCAGCGATGCATCGTGACCGACCACGATAGCTTCAGACTGCATAACTTCATCGCCCACGATCTTCAGTCCGGCTTCGATAAGCGTGCGTCCGGATTCAACCACATCGGCAATAGCATCGGCAACGCCAAGCTTGACCGAAATCTCAACCGCTCCGTCCAAACGGACAATCTGGGTATTGAAATTGCGCTTTTCCATATCCTGACGGACAATTTCAGGATAACTTGTGGCAATACGCAAACCATTGAATTTTTCCGGAGTCAAATCCGATTCTTTGGGTACAGCATAGCAGAAACGCGATCTGCCGAAATTCAACGGCAGCATCTCTGTTACTTCCATACGGCTGTCGGCAGCAAGATCACGGCCGGTGATACCAAGATCAATGATGCCGCGCCCGACATAAGTGGCAATATCGCGCGGACGCAGAAAAACAAAATCGATACCGTTTTCGCTGTCGCTGACAATAAGTTCGCGGCTGTAACGGGTACATTTGTAACCGGCCGCCTTTAACAGCTGAACTGCGCCGTCGGAAAGCGCACCTTTATTGGGGATTGCAAATTGAAGCATTTTATCTACCTTGCATTGGAGATTTATCAGAGATACTTGTAAACATCATCAAGTTCAATATCATTGGCGATCATCATAACCTGCAAATGATACAGAAGCTGCGATATTTCTTCTGCGGTGCGTTCTTTGCCTTCGTACTCGGCGGCAATCCACACTTCGCCGGCTTCTTCCACGATCTTTTTACCGATAAAATGTTTGCCTTTGGCAAGTTCGCGCACAGTACCGGATTCTTCATTGCCGGAAGCCGCTTTTGCCTTCAGCTCCGCAAACAACTCTTCAAACTTTTTCATATCTTTATCAAACTCCATAATTAATTTGAAAATTCATCATTTTACAGAATGTGCATTTCACACCCATCTGCACATATTGTAATATACCACGCAAGAAGCATTAATGCCACTTTATCTTGTGCTTTTCATTCAATATTGTGCTGTTTTTGCGCTATACCAAGAACTCCGCGCAGAGTAAATGCGTTTCCGGCAGCGGAAAGTTCCGGCAATGCCCGCAAAAAAAACTCCGCATCGCCTCCGGATACCACCAGAGTTTTCACATTGCACCGCTTCACCAGATCGACCAGTTCACGCACCATACCAACAGCTCCACGGTCGATCCCCAATGATATGGCATCACGGGTATTGCAACCCAGTTTATTTGGTATATTACTGTTCAATGCTATTTCCGGCAACGCGGCAGTTCCGCTGGCAAGTGCATTACGCATCAACCTGCGCCCGGGCAATATAGCTCCGCCGGCAAAGCGGCGTTTCTCATCGACAACTTCCAGCGTGATCGCAGTTCCGCAATCAAAATTAGCTGCCGGCAGCGGGAGATCCAGCAGCGCCGCAGCATTGGCGATCCGGTCAGAGCCAAGCGTGGATGTATCCACCAAAGAAAAATCCAAACCCGCATTGCCGGCGCTTACAGCATCCACCCAATGGAGGTTGCGGTAATATTTCTGACGGATCAGAAACTCTTTTGCTGCAGGCACCACACACGCCGACCATACCTCGACGTCATCATCAGCAGACGGCAGCAGAGAGATATCCTGCTGCCACGCGGCTGTATCCAGCACATTTACACTGCCGGAAAATTTTCCGCCGGCATCACATCTGACCCATTGGGTATGAGTATTGCCTATATTGAAAAGCAGCAATGATTTCATAAAAATTGCACCGTATGTCAGAGATATTTGCTCATTCCGGGATCTTTATCCAGCTTCTGAACCAGTTCTTTCACCCGCTGGGCGGATTTTTCGCTGCAGACCATAGTAACATCGCCCTGATTGACTATGATCATATCTTTTACATCTATTGCCGCGATCAAATGCTGGGAATCACCCACAATTATACAATTTTCGGTATTCAATCCCACAAAGCTGCCGCGTACAACATTGTTATTTTCATCTGCTCTTATCTGCGAACGCAACGCTGTCCAGCTGCCGATATCCGCCCACGGGAAATCGCACTCGGCAACCACCAGATAATCGAGTTTTTCCATCAACGCATAATCTATCGAGATATTGGGCGCCGAAGGAAACACTTCTTCGAGAAAATCCGCCAGTTTTACACTGTTGCCGCCGATCCTGCCCACCTGCCGGGCAATGCGCTCCAATTCGGGTGCGTGTTTGCTCAACTCCCGTTTGAATACGCCGTGACGCCAGATGAATATGCCGCTGTTCCAACGCCATACTTTGCTTTCAAGCATTGTTTCAACTTCAGCACCGGTCGGTTTTTCGCGGAAACCGTCTGCTGCGTAAAAACGCACACTGCCGTCGCCGGAGTCCAGAATGTTGCCGCAGCGTATGTAACCGTATCCGGTAGATGCATATTCGGGCTTCACCCCGACCAATACTGGAGCTTCGTACTGCAATGCCGCTTCGGCACACTGCATAAGTGTGCGGCTCAATGCCGGAATATTTTCTATGCTGTGGTCAGCCGGAGTGGCTATGACAACCGCATTATCTGATACGCCGCGGCTCTCCAGAATGCCGGTTGCTAATGCCAGACAACTGCCGGTATCGCGCCCGACCGGTTCGCCGATGATATTTTCAGATGGCAGCATCGGCAGCAGCGAACGCATCGGTTCAACATAATCTTTATTGGTTATCACCAGACACTTTTCCGGAGCACTGATGCTCAACATCCTTGCCGCTGTCTGTTCTATAAGTGTCAGATTTCCCAACAGCCGGAGCAGCTGTTTCGGGCAGTTCTGACGGCTTTGCGGCCAGAAGCGCTCACCTCTGCCGCCAGCCATCACCACGGTATAAATTTCTGCCCGTTCTGCCATAAACTCAACCTTGCTTTCTGATTACGACAGTTTCTGGATAATCGTTGCCAGCGGAGCGAACAACCCGATAACGATCGTCCCTACAATACCGGCCAATACCACAATCATAATAGGTTCAATAAGTGAAGTAAGTGCATCCACAGCGTTATCCACTTCTTCATCGTAAGTATTTGCAACTTTTTCAAGCATATCCGGCATACGGCCGGTTTCTTCACCTACTTCGATCATACTTATAACCATCTGCGGAAATACTTTTGCTGCGCCAAGCGGCTTGGAGATTCCCTCCCCTTCCTTAACTGCATCGTGCACCTTCATAACGGCAGAGGCAACCAATTCGTTACCCGATGTATCACGAACAATAATCAGCGCGTTGAGCACCGGCACCCCTGCTGACATCAATGTACCCAATGTACGGGAAAAACGGGCAATTGCAGTTTTGGAAATGATCGGTCCGAATACCGGCATATTATACAGCACCCAGTCAAGACCATATTTGCCATACTTTGTTTTGTAAGCTAATTTAATCGAAACCACCAGCCCGATAGGTATGGCAAGCACAAAATACCATCTAGTCTTCATCCATTCGGACAAATCGATCAGAAACTGGGTAACTGCCGGCAGCGGGTCACCTTCCAGAAGTTCAGTAAAAATCTTGGTAAAGCTCGGCACAATGAAGATCATCAAACCGGTCGTAACACCCAATGCCATTGTAATAACCACCGACGGGTAGATCATTGCCGACTTGACTTTTCCCGCCAATCGGGCGGTCTTTTCCATAAAACCTGCCAGACGACCGAGAATATTTTCCATTGCCCCTGCCGCTTCACCGGCTCGTACCATATTCAGAAACAACTTATCAAATGTCTGCGGATACAACGAAAGGGCCTCTGAAAATGTCGAACCGGTTTCCACTGAATCTGCCACACCGGCAAGCACCTTTTGAGCCATCTTGTCTTTGCACTGTCTCTGCAATGTGCGCAATGAACGAATCAGCGGCAACCCTGCTTCCAGCAGCGTCGCCAGCTGACGGGTAATAACCAGCAGCTGTTTGCGTTTGATTACCGACGGACCGAACTGAAAATCCAGATTGATATTTAAACCGCCGCCTTTTTTCTTTTTGCCGGCACCTTCTTTGATTTTGGTGGCAAAAAGTCCCTGCTTACGCAAATCGGCTGCTGCTGCCGACTGCGACGCGGCATCAATTACCCCTTTTACCTCGCGACCGCTCTTTTCTTCTACTGCTACATACGAATATTTAGGCATAAAATTCTCCGTTGAGTTTCAACCGCTGAAAACCCTGATCAGTTTTCTTCTTCCTGTTCTTCAGCAAGTTCCTGCGCTTTTTTGATTATGTCGCCCTGGTCACGGGCGGTATTGACCATTTCATCGTAAGCGATCTTGCCTTCTTTATACAATTCAAAGAGGTGCATATCCATTGTATTCATACCGAATTTTGCCCCGGTCTGCAGTTCGGAGGTAATTCGGAATGTTTTATTATCACGGATCAGCGCCTGGATACCGGGAGTCTGGATCATAATTTCAAATGATGCCACCCGGCCCTTTTTGTCGCAGCGCGGCAACAGTTCCTGCGAAATAACCCCGATCAGACTCGATGCCAGCTGTGTACGGATCTGCTGCTGCTGTGTAGTCGGGAACGCGTCCACAATTCGGTCAACCGTTTCCGCCGCCCCGGTGGTGTGCAGTGTACCGAACACCAGGTGACCGGTTTCAGCAGCGGTCACTGCGGCTTCAATAGTTTCAAGGTCGCGCATTTCCCCTACCAGAATAATATCCGGGTCCTGACGCAGCGCACGGCGCAGAGCATCTTCAAAACTGATGGTATCCGAACCGATTTCGCGCTGGATGACCACACTCTTTTTATGGGGGTGATAGAATTCGATCGGGTCTTCAACCGTAATAATGTGGCAGGCCCGCTGTTCGTTGATTTCATTGATCATCGAAGCCAGCGTAGTAGATTTACCCGAACCGGTCGGTCCTGTCACCAGCACCAATCCGCGCGGACGGTACAGCAGGTTTTTCACCGAATCCGGCAGACCAAGCTGTTCAAAAGTCAGCAGTTTATTGGGGATCTGACGCAAAATTGTACCGTAGCAGTTGCGCTGTTTGAAGGCACTTACACGGAAACGCGCCTGATCGCCGAATGCAAAACCGAAGTCAACCGAACCAACTTCCTGGATCTTCTGGATATGCATTTCAGAAGCAAAAGATTTCACCAGCCGTTCCGTATCTTCCGCCGTCAGCGGCGGCAGATCCAGCGGAGTCATATCGCCGTGCAGACGCACCACCGGCGGCACCCCCACTTCGATATGCAAGTCACTTACGCCTTCATCAACTACCAACTGCAGCAAATCTGCCATTTCTACCATTTTAATCAAGCTCCCGAATAAAAAATCTTTTTTTCTGTATATACCGGATACCCCGCATCCGGATTATGTGTAACGCAAAACCTCGTCAACTGAAGTTTCGCCATTGTAAATTGATATCATACCGTCTTCGCGCATTGTACGCATACCCTGGGCAATTGCCTTGTTCTGGATTTCCAGTGTCGGCGCACCGCGATAGATCAGCTCTGAAAGGTCATTGTTCATAACCATCAATTCGCAGATGGCTTTCCGCCCTTTGTATCCGGTATTTTTACAAATCGGACAACCCTTGCCGTAATAGAAGGGGCGGCCTGCAACATCTTCGCGCGTGATTTCCAGACGGTCAAGTTCATCATCAGACGGCGTGTATGCGGTTTTGCAATTATAGCATACACGACGCAGCAGACGCTGACTCAACACCCCTACCAGACTCGAACAGATAAGAAACGGTTCCAACCCCATATCCACCAGACGGGTAACTGTACTTGCCGAGTCGTTGGTGTGCAGTGTGCTGAACACAAAGTGCCCGGTCAGCGATGCTTCCACGGCAATCTGTGCAGTGATAAAGTCTCGGATTTCCCCCACCAGAATACGGTCAGGGTCCTGTCGCAAAAACGCACGCAGCGCTTTTTCAAATGTCATCCCCACTGCTTCGTTGATCGGCACCTGGACAATACCGTCAATATCGTATTCCACCGGGTCTTCGGCGGTCAGAATTTTATCGCCCACAACGTTGATTTCGTTGATTGCTGAATAAAGCGTGGTGGTCTTACCGGAACCGGTCGGCCCCGTTACCAGCAGAATACCGTTGGGCAAATGGATGATTTCACGGAACTTGTTCAACAGATTTTCATCCATCCCCAGCGAGTCCAGACTCAAGTTCACAACTGTACGGTCAAGTACACGAAGCACCACTGATTCCCCGTAAGATGTCGGCAGACAGGATACACGCAAGTCCACCGGCTTGCCGTTCATCTTGGTCTGGATACGGCCGTCCTGCGGTACGCGGCGTTCGGAAATATTCAAACCGGAAAGAATCTTTACACGGCTGGTAATCGGCATTGCCATAACTTTCGGCGGCGGCGGTAATTCATACAATGCCCCGTCCACACGGTAGCGGATGCGATATTCGTTTTCAAACGGCTCAAAGTGAATGTCACTGGCCTTGTCTTTGATCGCCTGACGCAATACAAAATCCACAAAACGCACTACCGGTGCTGAATTGGCGGCGGACTCCAGATCTTCTTCATCCTCAAAATCGCTTTCTTCACTCACATCGCCGAACAGACTCAACATATCGTTGGCGTTCAGCGGATAGTATTTTTCAATAGCTTCATCAAACTGGCTGTCCGGCGCCAGCACCACCTGAAAATCAACGCCCAGAATAAAACGCAAATCATCCACCGCCGTTGTATCCAGCGGATTGCGCATTGCCAGATAAAGCAATTCGTGTTCGTAACGCACCGCAACAACTCCGTAGGTACGTGCTGTTGCGGCATCGATTTTTTCCAATGTGGTTGTCGGGATATCTATTTCGTTGAAATCTACTATTTCCGTACCGAGATTATCGGCTATCAACTGCATAAGCGACGCTTCATTGCAAAAGCCGTAATCCAGAATGATATCCCGGTAACTTTTACCGGTACGGTCGCGTTCTTCCAAACCTTCGTTCAACTGCTCTTCGGGCATACCCGCTTCAAGCAGAATATCGTAAAGTGCCTGTGTTTCCTGATCTATCATAAAACCACCTGTCGGATCAATCTTCGTCCATCATTGTTACTCGGATAACTTCTTCAAGCGTTGAGATACCTGCTTCGGCTTTACGCATTGCGTCTTCACGCAGCGAGTGCATACCGTTGCGGCGCGCTGCTTCGCGGATAACCTGGGTAGGTTCATTGCGGTACACCAATTCGGTTATATCATTGTCAAGCATACAGATTTCGTAGATACCGATTCGTCCGCGGTATCCGGTTTTACCGCAGCTGGCGCACCCCTTGCCCTTTTTGAAACTGTGAGTTGCAAGATATTCATCACTCAACCCCAGCAGGTGCTTTTCCATATCCGAGGGAGTGTAATCCTGCGCACAATGCTTGCAGATACGGCGCAGCAGACGCTGTGCCATAATCGCGCGCACTGCCGATGCCACCAGAAATGCCTTGACCCCCATATCCACCAGACGGGTGATCGCCCCCGGCGCATCGTTGGTATGCAGTGTACTGAACACCAGGTGACCGGTAAGTGCGGCGTTGATAGCAATTTCCGCAGTTTCCACGTCTCGGATTTCCCCGATCATTACAATGTTCGGTGCCTGACGCAGAATTGCTCGCAGTGCTGCGGCAAATGTCATATTCACATACCGGTCAACCTGTACCTGGTTGATACCGGGCAGCTGATATTCCACCGGGTCTTCCACTGTAATGATCTTACGCGATACGGTGTTGATGGTATTCAAAAATGCGTACAGCGAAGTCGTTTTTCCCGAACCGGTAGGCCCGGTTACCAGAAAGATCCCGTCCGGCATACTCAATATACGGTTTACCAGTACCATATCGTCGGCATAAAAACCCAGTTTCGGCACGTCAAGCTGAATACTGGATTTATCCAGAATACGCATTACGATACTTTCGCCGTGCGTTGTGGGGATACTCGATACACGCAAGTCGATGTCTTTTTCACCCACGCTCATCTTGATACGACCGTCCTGCGGAATACGTTTTTCGGTAATATCCAGTCTTGCCATAATTTTCAGACGGCTGGTCAGGTTGGCCTGAATAGATTTGGGAGGCGACTCCATTTCGCGCAGCACGCCGTCCACACGGAACCGGACCCGGTAATATTTTTCCATCGGTTCCATATGAATATCGCTCGCCCCGAAGCGGTAAGCATCAATAATGATCCCGGATACCAGTTTAATGATCGGCGCATCGTCATCGCCGGCACTGGATTCATCTTCAATGGAGTCAACTTTTTCCATCATACCGGCTTCTTCGCCCAGCTGACTCATCAACCCTTCCATAGCGTTGTTGCTGGAACGGTAATGAGTATCGAGCATCTGATTGATCTGTTCCGGCGATGCCACCACGGCTTCTATATCGCAGCCCAAACGGTAACGCAGCGCATCAATTACATCCATTGCCGACGGGTCCGACATTGCCACTGTAAGCAGATCATCGTGCTTCATTACCGGCACAACATTGTAGCTCAATGCCAGTTCTGTCGGCAGAGCGTCCACCACTTCCTGCGGGATCGAATAGTTCTGCAAATCCACCACTTCCAGACCGTATGCCTGGGCAAGCAGCATAGTTACGTCATTTTCGCTGACAACTTTTTTGCTGATAAGCGCATCCAGCAAAGTGATCTTGCCGGGATACTCTTCCATAAACTGACGGGCATCGGCAAGTTGCTCCGGAGATACCAGACCGGCCTCTTTGATCAGCTCAAGAATATAATCGTTATCTCTGCTCAAAATAAGACTCCTGAAGTCAATTAAATTTTATTTAAAAATTATCAATCACAGAAAGATAACCGTACATTGCATTTTTTGCAAGTTCCAAATCAGCAAAAGCGCATTTTTTTTCATTATTTTTTGCAAAAAAATACCCGCTGCCGTCAATTTGCAGGCAACGGGCAATTTTACCGTTCCGGAGATCAGCCTTCAGCAAAACCTCCGGTCAATGCGGTATTGATGACTGTAAGTGTTCCGCGATTGGTGGTTGCCGGCATCAGCGGCGTGAACATCATTCCGCTCACTTCAGGCGCCAATTCGCTGTAAATATCCCGTGCTTTGGAGCACAACATCGGGCGTTTCAACTGACGCAGCGCCAATGTTGAAGCGATCCACGAATTGGTCCAGCCGGTTTCCACGCACCACGGGCCCCAGCCGGAGTCGGAAGCGCTGCCGAAAAACTCCCACAGATCGTAGTCAAAACCGCGCAGCCACGCGCCGTCCAGATAATACTGATCCTGCGACTGTGCCTGGATTCGGCAGAAAAATTCCGCCATTTTATCGACCACTTTGCCATAACGTTCATCGCCGGTTACCATATACGCTTCGTAAAGTCCGGGGAATCCATAGTTGATCGAGTAAAGCAGATCGCACGCCGGATCGCCGTTGAACTGCACCAGGGCCGCTTCCCCCCTGCCGTGGTCGACATTGCTTTTGGGAGCCGGATAATGGCCAAGTTCCAGTTTGCCCATAACTTCCGGCAATGCACCGTATTCATTGATCTTTTCAATGAAGAAATCAGCCACTTTTTTGAGCCACTGCCGGTGTTCCGGAGTATCATCAACTTCCACCAGCATAGCGTATGGCAGCAGGATGCGCGCCCAGTCGCCGGAAGCTCCGTTCTGCCAGTAGAAATCAGGGAAACATTTATTGGCTTCTTCGATAGCGGCAACAGCAGAATCCAGAAAACGCTTATCCCCGGAAAGGTGGTACATCTGCAGGTTCAAAGCCCAGTGCCACGCCTGATAGTGCGGATGAACTTTTTCGTAAACTTCACGATTGTGATCCATCCACGTTTTCTGCTGAAAGTGTTCCGGCTGCACCAGACTCGGGCGGCGCAGACCGTTGGGACCGGTGGTACGCAAAAGCGAATATGCCAGCTGAAGGATCTTTTTGGCGTGTTTCGGATTTTCCAGCAGATCTTCGCTCAAGATTGCCCCCAGCGCGGCACGGGAATTATCATCGCCGTAAACAGAACGGGCCCCGTCATCAAAAAAGAGTGAGCCGAAAGTATGGCTGGCCTGACAGCAATCGCGTACTTTGGGTGTATCAAGCATTGTTTTGATCAACCCTTCCGACATTTCCTGCCCTGCCCGTTCACCGTTTATCACATAGTCAAAAGCGCCAACTGCAGAACATTCGCCCAGGCAATCGCCGCGCAAAGTCGGCATTATCCACTGTCTGCCAGTGACATCAATTACTGATGTGCAGCCTTCGAACACGCCATACATACCGTGGTGATCGTAGATCATTTCGCGGTAGAACCATTCGGCGTTGCGTTTAAAAGCTTTGGCTTCGACATCTTCCGGCAGCTGATCACCGGCTTTGTAAGTGGGTCTTACCGACATATCGTATTCGATTTTCACCGGGGCATCAAGATCCCCGAGAAATGCCAGTATCCTGCCGATAACGCACTGCCAATCACAACGCGGAGCAAAACGGCTGCGGATAAAACTTGCCAGCGGAGTGACACTTATAAGAATATTGCTGCAGTCGGGAGCTTCAAAAAGCAGCGGAAGTTTTTCGGCATCTTCCAACCCGAAACACGCATCGCGGTAACCCGCCACACGAGCCGCCACCAGATGACATTTTACCGTGCTTTTGACTTCACGCAGCACAAAGTTATGCTGGGTCAGAATCCGGCAGACCGGCAGTTTTTCACCGAACCACTCACTGCTGACCACACTGCGGGCCTTGAAACTTTCTGCATAGCGTTCGCAGCCGAATTCCAGTTCCGGATATTCTGACGGACACTCCAGCAGGATTCTGGCATTGCCGGCACGCGCCTCCGCCAGCATTGCCGGAACTTCCGCTGCACGGGTATGACTTACAAACTCCACGTTTTCGGGCAGAAAACGCGTTACATCCGCATCAGTGCGCGGAGAAAAAAGTTCAATCCAATAACCTTTCATAGACACCATTCTGTAAATTACAGTTCAAATTCCATTTCTGTATCATCCACAAAACCGAGAATACGTTCTTCGATTTCGCTGCCGTTGCACACCAGACAGCTGACAATTCCGCTGCCATACGCCATCAGTTTACCATCGGCATTTCTGCGCAGATAAAGTGAAGCATCCGAAATAACAGCCTTGTCGCCGTAAATGCGCACAAACTGTGCATCGCGTTCCGGCACATCAACTTCCATACTCAATTCCGGAGTCTGCACTGTCACAGTCTTGACATTGTCTTTGCCGCTCCAATCGGTATTGAGCAGCATCAACAGCGCATCGGCACCGTCATCGGTATTTTCCCAGCGTGTCCAGAAGATCTCTCTGGATTCATCTTCCACATAGTATTCGCCGCGAACATCTTCCGCCAGAGCGGCAACCACAGTTGCGCAGAACTTCTGGAATTTTTCGTGACCCGGATACGCCCAGATCGTAAAGGTATAGACCCAGCCTTCGCCGAGTTTATAACGAACCAGCAGCGGCTGCGCCGTGGAGGCATCAAATGCCACAACTTCGGCACCGGCAAGTTCTATATCTGCTGCAAAACCCATATCATCTTCATTGATATCATCATTGGGGGCTGCGGAAAGTTCCACTTCCGGCATAGTTTCGCGCCACGCGCAATTCCACTGGCCGGAGAACTTTTCGCCTCTGCCGTTGACTTTGATACCGGCAAATTCGCTCAAGTCGCCATCGTTCCACAGCGCCAAATCGTTGAAGTCGCGCAGAAATTCGCGTTTGACGTGGGTGCTGAACTGGGGGATCCCGGTAAGCAGGATACCGCCTTTTTTGACATAACCGGTCAATTTATCCATATCTTCCGCAATCGCGGTGTTCCAGCCCAGGTTCAACAGCAGTTTGTACTGGTTGAAGTAATCAGCCCCGGCTTCCACCGGAACTTCATCAAAGTCACCGTAAGGGGTACCGGAAAAGAAGAATCTGCGCTTGTCATACTGCTGACGCAGCGGCTGGGTATTGGCACCAGGCATCAGTACATCCAGCACCTGACGGCATTTTTCCGGCTGACGGTGGCCCCATTCCGGAGCATCGTTGCCGAAATAGCCCCAGACCGAGTAATCAGGAGTCTGATCCACGTCGCAGATAAAACCGTTGAACGGAGCGGCGTAACGGCCCTCAAGGAAAGCTATGTTACGCACGCATTTGCCGGAACGCGGGTGGGTTTTGACAAATTTATAGAAGTCGCGGGTCATATCGCGCTTGCCCTTGGTGAGTTTATCATCCCAGCACTGGCGTTCTTCTTTGAACAGCACAAACAGACTGTCTTCTTCGTAGATCATATTGGCGCCCATCATCCACGGCTGCATAATGCTCAAATAATAGAGTCCCAGATGTGATTCAAAGAAGGGCTGCATCGGGTGATGAATAGCAATATGCACACCCCATTCGCCGCTGCCGAGTGCTTCAGCACAGGGGCGCGCCTGACTGCAGAGGTGCATTGTATGCGGTACCATTGTTTCTGTACGCATAAAATCCGCGCCTGCCATATAGCAGTAGCGGTGTCCGCCGGAGGCATCGCCGAAAGCACATTTGCCGCCGGCATTGTGCGCACGGTCGATTTCGATCTTGAGATATTCCTGATACTTTATACTTGCTTCGCGCATATCGTTGGAAGCATAAGGTTCTTTGGGGTCGCGTGCATAAACCGCGCCGGGGTATTCGTGACGCCCCACGCTGTGGATATATTCGCCGGCGCCCTCGATCAGTTTGCCGTCATCAAAGTCGGTTGCCGCTTCCACCCAGATACCGTGTTTGCGGCAGAAATCCGCCCACTTGTACAAAAGGCTGCCATCCACCGGACGGCTGCGGCGGTTGCCTTTGCCGTACAGGAAACTGCGGAACACCACCAGATTGGCAAACTGCGTGCGCCAGGTGTAGTCAAGCAGCCAATCCATAAAACCGTTGTCATCGTGCGGCACCACGGTCATATCATAACCGACAGTTACCGGAACGGTTTCGCCGGGCAGATCATAAACTTCTCCGATCGCCGCCACCTGCCCGTTGGCGGAAACCGGTACATTGCGACCGGCCAGCGACGGAGTGAATTCAAATTCGTTCCATCCTCTGACTGCGGCAATGCTCTGCACGCCTTCGGGGGTGGTAATTACAATATTATCCTCACGGGCGGCAAAGACTCTGCCGATAACCTTTTCGCCAACGATTGCCCACTGCGGCAGAGAAAGCTGCAAATGGTTGTATCCGCAGCGCTGGAAAATCAGCCGGTTGAACAGCAGATAGCCTTCCGGATGGGTATTTTCAAAGGTTACAATGTGCTTTCCGGGGGCAACATCAATACGCTGCCACACATCTTCCAGTATTTGCATAAATCCGTCGTGTTCGCGGAAAAAGTGCTTTTTGGCAGCCGCAAGTTTGCCGTCCACATATATATTGATCACATAATCATCGTGGAACTGCTGCTCATTGCCCGGTGTGTAGCCGCAGGGCGGAGCCGCCATTGCCTGCATATGGATAAGTGTTTCGTTGAAATCATATTTATCAGCTTCAACTTCCAGTTCCACGGAAAAACTCTGACCGGGATCCACCCACGCCGATTCCATACGCGCCCAGTCGCGAAGCGGCAACCCGTTGCGTTCTGCAATATCTTTGGATTCGTAAACGGTCTGCCCGGGCTTGGCTGCCGGACGGAACCAGAGATAACCGCGGCGGGTAACGATCACATTGCATCCAAGATACTTGTAGCCCACCGGGAAAACAATGCGGCCGTCTTCAATTATCTGCCGGGCGGAAAACTCCCAGCTGCCGCTGCGGGTGACAAGTTTGAAAGTGGTATTTTCATTAACATCTGCCCACACCCGGATACCGGCAAGACCACGGCGGGTGCGGCTTTTCCAGCTGTTGTCTGCCAACGGATTCTCCACCGCGCAATGACCGGGACCGTACCAGATCACCGGATAAGCCAGCTGATGGATTTTTTCGATCGAGCCATTGCTGATCTCCAGATGACCGTCCCACTCGAAAAACGGGTGATAATGGCGGCGCGAATACAAATATTGATAACCCCAGTCGATTCTGAAATCCAACTGCATAAAATTCCTCCGGAATCCTGTTTGTTATATGTAGCAATAAAATTTTGATAAATAGTATCTATCAATGTACACTGAAAAAAGCAAAAAGCAATCTTTCCGGCAGAAAAAAACAAAATAAAGTGATTAAAATTTGCAAAAACAGCTGTGGTGAGTTATTTTAATAGTTAAACTATTTACCGAATCTAAATATTTAAGTTAATAAACAATACAGGAAAATCTGTGAATAAACCAACCGCAAGTGAACACGTCTGGCGCAATTTGTTGCGCCTTGCCGACCGTTTAAGCAGTGCCGCCAACGGTGACAGCGACCTGCCGAACCGCCTGCCGTTATCGCAGCTGCGCGTGGTGGGGATCATCTACGAACATCATCCGGAAGGCATAATGCTCAAAGAGATAGCTGATCAGCTTAAACTCACCCCCGGCGCCATCTCCCAGACCGTGGATGTCCTGGTTCGAGAAAATCTGGTGGAACGCACCACCAGTCCCTCCGACCGCCGCGCCATACTGCTGCGGCCAACCGCAGCAGGGCTGGAGCTGAAAGAAAAACATTCTGTACAAATAGAAAGCACTATGCAGAAAATATCCGCTAATATTGCCCCGGCAGATTTCCAGACATTTTCGAGTGTTCTGGCACATCTGCTGGATGAAATGAACAAACAACTCGCATTTTCAGACAAATAATACATATTAAATTAAACAGAAACAAGGAGAAAATCGTATGAACAAAACTCTGCTTATTTCGCTGTGCACAACAGCTCTTGCCGTATCCGCAGCGGCAGCCCCGCCGGCAATGCCCAAAGCATTGGTAAAAGCCGGTAAGGTTGTGGCAAAAGACAATGTTGAACACCGCCGCTATGCCGGACTGGTTTCCGCGCCGGCAGTGGTTCAGCTGATGCCGCGTGTATCCGGCGAAATGCTTGAAATCGGCTTTCAGAACGGCGATTATGTCCGCAAGGGGCAGACGCTCTATGTGTTTGACAATATCCGCTACGATGCAGCGGTAAAAAGTGCCGAAGCCAAGATTGCTGAATGCAAAGCACATTTGGAATACGCCCAGAACAGTTACAACCGCGCACACAACCTTTACGGGCAGAACGCCGCCAGCAAAGACTCTCTGGAAAATACTTTGAGCAGTCTTGAAGCCTACAAATCCAGTCTGCTGGCTGCCCAGGCGGCACTTATCACTGCTAAAGATGACCTCAAAAACACTGTGATCGTTGCTCCGATGGACGGGGTGATCGGGGTAACAAATTACACTCCCGGCAACTACATAACCCCGGCTTCCGGCGTGCTTGCAACCATCAATCAGGTCAGTCCCATACGCGTGCAGTTTGCTATGAGCAACCGCGATTTTCTGCAGATGTTCGGCACGCTTGCAACACTGAAAAAAGAGGCCCGGATTGCTATTAAGCTTGCAGATGATTCCCTGTTTGAAGAAGTCGGCAAAGTCACCTTTATCGACAACGCCGCCAACCGCCGTACCGACACCATCCAGATCTATGCGGAATTTCCCAACAAGGCACACAAACTGATCCCCGGCTCAACCATTTCAGTTCTGCTTGACCGCGAAATTGCTAAAAACTGTCCCGCTATCACGCCTTCGGCAGTTATGCACGACAGCAAAACCGCTTATGTCTATGTGCTGGATAAAGATAACAAAGTATCCCGCCGCGATGTAGTGCTCGGCAATGAGCGCGGCAACTTTGTAATTGTGGAAAAAGGTCTGAAAATCGGCGAAAATATCATCGTTGACGGCACCCACAAAGCCCGCCCCGGCGCAGTTGTGGATGTTGAAATGAAAAAGTAATTTGAGGGGTTGACAGATTATGTTCTCAAAGATTTTTATTGAACGGCCCCGCTTTGCGATGGTCATAAGCATTGTATTTGTGCTTATGGGCATTATGGCAGTGACTAAACTGCCGATCGCTGAATATCCGGAAATTGCACCGCCGCAGATCTCGGTAAGCACCAACTATGCCGGTGCCAGTGCCGGGGTGGTGGCTGATACTGTGGCTATTCCGATCGAAGACGAACTCAACGGTGTGGATGACCTGCTCTATTTTTCCAGTACCTGCGACAACCTGGGCAATTACAGCTGCTCGGTGACATTCAAAAGCGGTACCGATCCGGATATGGCAATGGTCAACGTGCAGAACGCACTCAAACGCGCCGAACCCAAGCTGCCCGATGATGTCAAACGCGTAGGGGTGAATGTGGACAAGCGTACCGGCGATATGCTGGCAGTGTTTGTCTTTATGACTGACAAAAGCAAACTCTCGGTCATTGAACTCAACAACTATGTTGACAGTACGATCAAAGACCCCATTTCGCGTATTGACGGGGTGGCGGTTGCCGACGTTATGTCGCCGATGGTATTTTCGATGCGTATCTGGCTGGATCCCATCCGTATGGCTGGTATGAATGTGTCAACCGAAGAGATCGTTGCCGCAGTCCAGAGCCAGAACGTTCAGGCAGCGGCCGGTACCATCGGCTCGGAAAATTCCAGCGACTTTATCGAATACAAACTTAATGTTCAGGGCCGCTTGAAGACCGAAGAAGAATTCGGCAATATCATTATCCGCAACGATGGCAACGGCAATCTGATCCGCCTCAAAGATATTGCCAGAGTCGAACTGGGTGCCAAAACCTATTCAGGGCGCGGCTGGTTCAACGATGGCGAAGCAGTGGGTATGGTGATCTACCGCTCCAGCGATGCCAACGCTCTGGCAACCGTGAAAAATGTGAAAGCTGAAATCGAACGCCTTTCCAAGCGTTTTCCCCAGGGCGTAAGCTATACTACTGCTTATGATCCCACTGAATTCATTGTTATTTCGCTTAAAGAAATCATCACCACACTGGTGGTGGCACTGCTGCTGGTGGTGGTTATCACCTGGGTGTTTCTGCAGGATTGGCGTGCAACGCTGATTCCATCGCTGGCAATTCCGGTGGCATTGATGGCGACCTTCCCGGTAATGCTGGCGTTGGGTTACAGCATCAATGTGCTGACAATGTTCGGGTTGATTCTGGTCGTTGGCTCTCTCTGCGACGACGCCATTGTGGTGGTGGAAAACTGCCAGGCGCTGATGCAGCGCGAAAAACTCTCCGCCAAAGATGCCGCTCTCAAAAGTATGCAGCAGATCACCGGCGCAATTATTGCTACAACGCTGGTGACAGTTGCGTGCTATGCTCCGCTGGCATTTTACGGCGGTATGGTGGGTACCATTTATATGCAGTTTGCAGTTACAATGTGTATATCGCTCTGTTTCTCCACAGTGGTAGCTATGACATTGAGTCCGGCACTCTGCGCATTGCTGCTGCGTCCGCCGGCAGAAAAGCCGTCGGTCATCTATGCGCCGTTCAATGCGGTGCTGGATGCGTCGCGTAAAGTATATCTCTTCGGGGTCAAACTGTTGGTACGACGGGCGATCCTCACCTTTGTGATCTTCGGAATCGTACTTGGCGGCATCTGGTTTATGAACAAACAGATTTTGAGCAGCTTTCTGCCCACCGAAGACAAGGGGGCTATTCTGGTGAATATCGAACTGCCGCCAGGGGCAACGCTGGCGCGTACCGAACAGGCACTCTTTGAATTCCGTGACAAGGTGCTTAAAGTTGACGGTGTGCGCAGTGTGCTGGTGGCGTCGGGCTTCAGTATTCTCTCGGGTTCAGCCGAAAACGCGGGTATCGCCATTGTGCAGCTTGACCACTGGGATAAGCGCAAGTCACCCGATAAACAGCTGGGTGCGATGAATATGAAGATCCAGAAAGTAGCTGGTACGATCTCGTCGGCACAGATCCTGTGCTTTACCCCGCCGGCAATTATGGGTCTGGGGGCAACCGGCGGTGCAACATTTATGCTTTCGGGCGAAGGCGAAATCCAGCCGACAGCGCTCTTTGAAACTGCTATGAATACAGCCGGCAAGATCGCCAGCGACCCCAAAACACTTTACGCTATAACCACGTACAACGCCAGCACTCCGCAGCTCTATTTGAATATCGACCGCGAAAAGGCGGAAACTCTCGGCTTGACCGCCAGCAGGATCTATTCAACTCTGCAGAGTCAGTTGGCAAGTTTTTATGTCAATGACTTCAACATCCTCGGCAACAGTTTTTATGTAAAAATCCAGAGCAATCAGGAAAACCGTGCCACGATCGATGATATCAAAAATATCCAGCTGCGGAACAATTCCGGCGAAATGGTGCCGCTGACCTCGGTAGGCGAGTTAAGCTTTATGGTGGGTCCGCGCCGCATCCAGCGCTTCAATAAGCTCACCAGCGCGGAAATGAACGTACAGGGCAAACCCGGAACCTCCACCGGCGACCTGATTCAAATCATCGAAAAAATCCAGCTGCCGCGCGACTATCACGTGGAGTGGACCGGTATGAGTTATCAGGAAAAAGAAAACGAAGGACAGCTGGGCAAACTGATGCTGCTGGCAATTATTTTTGCCTACCTCTTTTTGGTGGCGCAGTACGAATCGTGGAGTATTCCCGTACCGGTTATGATGTCTGTGGCGTTTGCCAGTCTGGGGGCATTGATCGGCTTGAAACTCACCGGCGAAACAATGAGTATTTACGCCCAGCTGGGTATGGTTATGCTGATCGGTCTTACTGCTAAAAACGCTATTCTGATGGTGGAATTTTCCAAGCAGGAACGCGAAAATGGCGTGCCGGTAATCGAAGCAGCAGTGCGCGGCGGCTCTCTCCGTTACCGCGCGGTGCTGATGACTGCGTGGAGCTTCCTCTTTGGTGTGTTCCCGCTGGTTATCGCCAGCGGCGCGGGGGCGGCAAGCCGCCGTGCCATCGGGATAACCACCTTTTCGGGAATGCTGCTGGCGACCGTGGTGGGGATCGTCTTTACCCCGGCACTCTACGCAGCGTGCCAGAGATTGCGGGAATTTGTTAAATACCGGGTATTCAGACTCAAGAAACCCGATTATATGCTCAAAGAAAATGAAAGCAAATAATCTCTGACCGATCCGGACTGTAAAAAAGGATGTTGCAAAACTGTTTTGTGGGGAAAAAACCTTTTTGAAAAAAGGTTCTTTTCCCC
>JAZNBV010000067.1:0-2996 GCA_045587205.1 Victivallaceae bacterium | reverse complement strand
TGTTTTCGGGTCATACAAATGCATATTCGGTATGTAGTTGGTGTACCACGCCTTATTGCCCGAGCTTTCCTTGTAAGACCGGTAATGATACTGATTGCTGGGGCATTCAAAGTGCTTGTAATATTCCACCCCATAAGGACTTATTTCATTGACTTTGCCGCTTTCGCGATAGTTGGAAAGAAACCCTGCCCAACTGCCGCGGGTGCCGGTTTTTCCGGAATCAGTATCAACATACATCGGCGCGATCCAATCATTATTGTTATTGGCATACATCACATTTGCCAGCCCGATTTGCCGCTGGTTGCTCACACAGGATGATTGACGCGCCCGTTCACGGGCGGCAGAAAGGGCGGGCAGAAGCATTGCCGCCAGAATGGCAATAATTGCAATGACGACCAGAAGCTCGATCAGGGTAAATTTTTGCTTTTTCATAATCAAATCCTATCATTTGAAATCAACTATGCTGATTTCGATTTTACTGTTGCAATGCCACTCGGGTTTATCCATATAATAAGCGATCATATAGCGGTTGTTACCCAGGGAAGTTATGGTCGGATAACCGCAATCAGCGTGACCGTTATCGCTGCGCAATATCAATTCTTCGGCAGTTTCAATATCGGTCAATTCCGGATCACACACTTTCAGACGCACGCCCTGACCATCTTCTTTACGGTAACCGTAGGCAAGAAGCACTCTGCCGTCATCCATACGGCTGGCTGTGATCGGTTCTGCGTGAAATCCGGCATAAACCGGCTGGCTCCAGCTTTTGCCTTCATCATAACTTACTGCATATACGCACATAGCGCGCGTGGAAGATGTTCCATCGGTAAGTTTGTGACACCGGCAGAGCACCACCCATTTATTCTGTTCAGTTATATATAAACACGGCTCTTCAAATATACCGATACCCTTTGCATCAATGGCATTGCACAAAAACTGAAAACTTTCGCCATTGTCCCGGCTCTGATACAAAGTAACTGTGCTGTGCCGGGCGGGTTTGGTCCGCAGACTTTTACCGCTTAAAATCAAACGGCCGTCTTGGCTGCGGACAAGATTTCCCCGGTTGTGCAGCCGCAGCGGCTGTCCCGGCAGAACTTCAATATTTTCCGGCAAAGGTTCAGGGAATACCGCATCAGACCAGGTTGCACCACGGTCATCAGAACGCAGTACATAACTGCCGAAAGGAACCAGATAGGTCAAATAATGAAAAATAAATTCCATACGTGCTGCAGCCATATAACTGCCCGGCAGTTCCGGCAGATAGCGCCATACAAAACTGTTGGCAAAAAGATACTTGCCATCATAAAACAAACCGCCGTCCTGACTGCCGCCGACCGGAGAACTGTAAAGCAGACGCGGCTTGCTCCAGGTTTCCCCATTATCTTCAGAAAAGCAAATCACAAACTGGCTGAGCGCATCTCCGTGACTGTAATAACCGTCCGGAACTCCCGGCAACCCCTGATAGTTCGGTGCCCGGCGGAATGCAACAGCTATCTTGCCATCACCCAAATTGGCGATTCCGGGAAATGCTGAATAGAAGCCTTTTTCCTGATAGACTGTTACCGTCTTTTCTATCTTCATAGAAATCTCCTTTTTTAATGCTATGGGAAAAAACTATTTTTACTTTAACATACACCCGTTATCTGATAATTCAAGGAAACATTCTATAGAATTTGCGTTTTTTTATGCTCTGCCTCAAACTCCGACGCAAAGTTCTGATATACTGCTGCCAATCTCTATTTGCATATTCACCCCATCGGAAATATGACCGATATTAAAATAAATCAAAAATTTGATTTTATCCGGAAAAAACATTATATTAAAATGTAATAAAAATAATTCAGGAGTTTTTATGACGATTCGCAAAAAGTCAACCGCAATGGAAATGGCGTATAATTTAATACTGCAAAAAATCACCAGAGAACGACTTGTTCCCGGAACGCCATTACGTGAAGAACATTTAGCCGAGGAATTTGGTATCAGTACAACGCCGATACGGGAGGCATTCCGCAGTTTGGAATATGAGGGATGGGTTCAGCGGATCCCTTATCGCGGAACCTGTTTGAGAACATTTACTGCTGAAGAGGTTACAGACCTTTATTTATTGCGGGAAGCCCTTGAAGGAATTGCAGTAAAACTGGCAATCGAACGGGCTTCATCCGAAGATTGGCAGCTGCTTGAAGATGCTATTGATGCAGAAACCCGATTCATTGAAAGCCTGCAAAGCGACCAACCGAAAATTCTGAGTTTCTATGATTGTGACCGTCTGTTTCATCAGGCGATCGTTGCGGCGGCTCATTCTTCGATTTTACTGGAACGCAACACCACTTTGCGAGCTCAATTGACATTGCTGGTATTAAGCAGTCAGATCCAAAACTCTATTGAAGAGATTAAGCTGATTCACGAAGAACACAAAATGATCTTTGATGCTATGAAGCGTAACTGGGCGGATGCTGCCGAAAAACTTCTGCGAGAACATATAGCACACGCCTGCAGCAAATTTCAGAAAAAGAATATATAGTGAGCCAATTTCAAAAGTATTGGTATTATTGCTTATTTTCCACAAGTTGGAAAAACTCTTAATCTTCTGATTCTGAAATAATGTACCAACAGCCGTCTTTATCTGCACCGGCAGGCAGATTATATTTTTCTTTTTTCAACAGCCGGATTTGCCATTCCACCCTTTGACAGTGCAGTATATTACGGCTGAACGGTATTGAGGCATTTACCTTTCGTATTGCAAACGATCAACTATGCCAATGTACCGTTATCGGGTTTCTCAAAAATATTCCGGCTGGCAGATTCTCCGCAGCCGCCGCCGGCAATGATTTTTTCATACAGATCACACTGCTCACCAAATTCCAATGAATAATCGCTGCTGTAAATCGTAATGGAACTGTTTTCATTGCCGGCAACAGATATACACACACCGCCGTGAAATTTTCGCCAATATTCGCCAAGCTCATCGCCCAAAAGTTAATCATATAGCTTTTATT
>JAZNBV010000066.1:0-12047 GCA_045587205.1 Victivallaceae bacterium | reverse complement strand
TTGGTGATGTAACCACGGGTGACAGCCTGAAGACCAAAGTCACCGAAGTCAACCTTATTACAACTGGTGGCAAGCCCGGCAATACTACCGCGCTGCACCTTTCTGTACTTTGTTCTTTTTGGCATTAACGGCATAATCTTGTTCCTCCATGCCTTCCTTGTGGCAGATCCACACCTTCACACCGATTTTACCGGCGGTGGTGTTTGCTTCTACGAAACCATAATCAATGTTCGCCTTCAGAGTGTGCAGCGGTACGCGGCCTTCTTTGTACTGTTCAGTACGGGCCAGTTCCGCGCCGCCGAGACGACCGGCACAATTGATCTTGATACCATCGACCCCCATATCCATAGCGGTCTGGATGGCACGCTTCATCGCACGACGGAAGCCGATACGGCGTTCCAACTGCATTGCAACATTTTCTGCGACGAGCTGTGCATTGGTTTCTGCACGTTTGATTTCATTGACATCCACTGCAATGTCGCGGATATCTTTGCCTTCGACCATCTTCATGACATCCTGACGGAGCACGTCGAGTTCCGCACCTTTTTTGCCGATCAGCATACCCGGACGGGCGGCGAAAATCGTGATCCGGACCCGGCTGGCAAAACGCTCGATTTGAATACGGGCGATCGCAGCTGCCGCAAATTTTTCTTTGATGAACTTGCGGATCTTCAGGTCTTCATGGAGCCACTTGCCGAAAAGAGCCTTACCGGCGAACCAACGGGATTCCCAATTACGGGTCAACGCGGTTCTCAAACCGATTGGATTTACTTTTTGTCCCACAATAAACCTCTTTGATTAATCAGCCAGAATGATTTCGAAATGACTGGTACGTTTCCGGATACGGCCCGCGGATCCGCGTGCTTTCGGACGGAAACGACGGATGATCGGCCCCGGGCTGACCAACGCAGCCTTGACCGTGAGCTTGCCACGATCCAGGTTTTCGTTGTTCTCGGCGTTTGCCACCGCAGAACGAAGGGTCTTGCCCAGCAAAACAGCCGCCTTGCGCGGACTCAAGTCCACGATTGCCAAGGCCTCCGTAACGGGTTTGCCCTGAATCACGCGCGCCACGTGGCGAGCCTTTTCAGGAGAAATCCGCACGTTTCTGGTTAATGCTCTGACTTCCATAGTTTTTTAATTGCTCTCATTTGTTTGTTTGTTGCAAGTCCGTCACTGCCTCACTGCCCGGAGACAGGGTCCGTATGTCACCGTCCGCAACCTGCGCCGCTGCCACAGTACTGCGGGTAGCAAATACCCGCAACACCACCGGCTTGGCTCCGGCTGTCTTCCCTGGAACGTAGTATGTCAGGCCATTGAATACTCCATTGGCCGACCCTACCGACAACACTACAAATCCGAGATCAGTATTGACTGCTGTTATCCGGCATTTATCCACCGGTTTAGCATCCAATGACCAATTGCTCATAGTGCTGAACTTGCGTGATGCGCTTCGTACTTCGTCGATTTTCAACCGCAGACGCACTCCTTCCAGATTGTCTGCCGGCAGCGACTTGACTATCGCATCTGCCTCGTTGCAGAATTCCACGCTCAGGACGGCTAAATCCCGACCGCTTTTCGTGATCTTGTCGATTGCTTCCACGAGCTTTGCTTCCCGGACAGGCGAACCCGGTAATTTACCGGCAGCCAGCAAACCTGCCACACTCTGCTCCAATCGGCGAAAATCCGCATTCTGCGATTCCACTTGTTTAATCGCGTCAAACAACTCCTGCTTCAGCAGGTCCCGTTCAGCGGTCAACCGGGCTTTTTCGCCCAGATGCTTCCGCTCCAACGCTTCAAGCTCCGCAACCTTTTTCTTCAGTTCCAGAATCTCGTCAAGCCTTTCAGCACCTTTGAGCTTGACATCGACCCAGACATCCGATCCGGATACTTTGCCTGCACTTTCCCGCAGTTCCCCGGCCCTTCCCCGGCTGAAAAACAGCGGAAACAATAATATAAACGCCACAACCCCGATTTGCCAATTGAATGTGAAAAAAATCTTACCTTTTTTCACGCGGTGTTTACCGACACCTTCAACTTTCATCACGGAGCGCGTATTATAACTCATTTATTTTCAACACCTGAAGTGCTTTTTAAAATATCTCTGCACAAAGCGGCGTTTCATAATATATCACAAATTTGCAAAATTACCAATTTTTTTATTGCAAATCATTAAATATCCGGTAAATAAAACAATGATCCGCTGCCGCAGTACCAGAAAGAATAAACTATATACATTAATTAATATAGATAAAAAATCAGTCGTTTTCCAGAAAAAGTTCCAGCATAAGCAGTGCCCCCAGCAATTCACTTGCATCGCGCCGGTATCCCCTGTGCCGGCAAATAAGATCGTTCAGAGCTCTGCGATCCATCCAGTTATCTTTTACCAGCCTGCCTTCCAGCAGATGTTCGCACAGCAAACTGTACCACTCATTGCGGAACCACTCCCCAAGCGGGATGGCAAAACCTCTTTTCCGCCCTTCCGCCACCGCTGGAGCGATCAACCCGGCAAGTGCAGATTTCTGTATGATCTTACGCTCTCTGTTCTGCTGTTTAAACACAAACGGCAGTCTGGCGGCAAATTCCACCACCTCTTTATCCAGGAACGGCGAACGGACTTCCAGCGAATGAGCCATACTGGCGCGATCCACTTTCACAAGTATATCATCTGCAAGATAGCCGTGCAGATCACATTCGGCATATTTTTCATCGGCATCGCAAGTTGTAACTCCTGAAAGTATGCAATTCAGAATCGTACTGCAATCATAATTCAGTTCATCCTGCAGTCGATCACCGTACAATTTGCGCCGTTCTTCTTCAGTTCCCTGCAGCATCATTGCCGCGTAACGGCGGTTTGCCGGAACCGCCGCCAGCTGCAGAAAGCGTATCAGCCGCGAAAGGCGCGACTTTTTGCCGCGGTCGGGCAGCACCGCAGTTGCAGTCATTGCCAGAGTGCGCCGCAAAGCAAGCGGCAGGCAATTATCCAGTTTGCGGCAGTAACGCATTGCCGCATAACGCTCGTACCCGCCGAATATTTCATCGGCGCCGTCGCCGGAAAGCACGAACTTGACTTTTCCGGCAGCAAATTCACTTAAAAATGCAGTCGGCAGCAGAGAAAAATCAGCAAAAGGTTCACCACAGGCTGCAATCAGACTCTTCAACTTATCAAAACTGCGGCAATCCACCACGCGGCAGTGATGATTGATTCCATAATCGCTCCGCTGATTGATCCAGCTTACCGTAACAGCGGCAAGATCGCGTTCATCATACTTTTTTTCATCAAAACCTATCGTGAACGCATCAATCGTTTTACCTGCATAGCGTGCCGCCAGCATTGATGTTGCCGCTGAATCCACACCTCCGGAAAGAAAAACTCCGCAGGGAACATCCGCGATCAGGCGTTTTTTCACCGCCGCAGCAATCTTATTATACAATATATCACTGGCATCATTAAATGACATATTCAATTTATCGGAATAATCCACCTGCCAGTATTTGCGGATCTTTATTGCTCCGGCGGCTGTACAGCGTGCCACACTGCCCGGCGGCAGCTGGCAGACATTTTCATAAATACTGCGGCTGCCGGGCACCGCATTGTACGCAAGAAAATCTGCCACTGCCGATGTGCTTATCGTACCGCGCCACGCCGGATGTTTTTTCAATGCGGCAACTGTGCTGGCAAAAATGATGCTGTTTTGATTTGTAAAATAATAAAGCGGTTTTTTCCCGAGGGGATCGCGCATCATAATCAATTCATCAGTGATGCTATCGTAAATAGCAAAAGCGAACATTCCGTCAAGCCGGGCAAGCGCCTCAACACCGCCGCTTTTATAAAGATTCAGAATCACTTCAGTATCGCCGGAAGTGACAAAATGAAAATTCTGCTGCAAAAGTTCATCCCGTAATTCGCGGTAATTGTAGATTTCGCCGTTAAATGAGATCATATAATTACCCGAATCATCGCACAACGGCTGATCTGCACTGTGGTTCAGATCAATGATCGCCAGCCGCCGGTGGGCAAAAACCGTATTTTTCTGCTGTTTGACGCCCTGCATATCAGGCCCGCGGGGGGCAAGCGTCTCTGCCATAACAGAAGCAGCGGCAAGATCCGCTCCCGGATCTGCTGAATTATATACTCCGGCAATACCGCACATAGGTTCAGTATCCTGCTTTTATTGCTTTTTACTGAATTTTTCCACCGCCAGCCACAACTGCTGACCGGCTTTATCAGCCGCTTTGCTCATAGCATCAGCAAATCCGGCAGGCGTGATCACCGGAAGTTTTTCGCGCACCGAAATCGTTCCGGACTCGCGCTGATTGTTTTTACGCAAAACATAGTTGAATGCCAGAACTGCTTCGGCACATTTTATATCCATTTCAAAAGCAGTTACAGTTCCGCGCATCTCCACAAGATTACCAGCCGGCACATTGCTGCGGAGCGGAAACGCCAGCGAATAATAGCGTTTGAGCATCAATTCAGGAGTCTGCACCCAGTAATTGGACGGATCCTGCACTATACGGTTGGGATCGCTGCGGTAGAGCATTTTGGTGCGCGCTGCCGTGTTGTTGGAAAACGCCATTACCTGAAAAAGATTCTGTTCCGGAGCGTTATGCGGCGGCACCAGATCGTAAACTGCCGATGTGTTTCCGGATCCTCCGGCAAATATACAACCGCCGGCAAACATCACGGCGACCGTCAGGAAACTCAAAGCATAAAACTTTTTCATTGCAAAACACCTTTCTTTTCTGCATTGATCCGGGGTATTTTCAAAACCGTCCCCGGCCGTAAACGGCGTTCATCGATTTGGGGATTTGCCCGCAATATAAGCCTGTAGAGCGAACTTCTGCCATACATCTTGCGGGCAATGGAACCGGGTGTATCCCCGGATTTGACTGTATAACTCAAGGCTTGTTCCACGGATATGTTGTCTGCTGCTGACGGAACAGCGGCTTTGGGGAGAGCAGCCGCTTCAGAAAACTCTACTGCACTTGAAGTCCTGTTGGCAGTAAGCGCCCGCAGGCGCTCAAGTTCCATAAGCATCATACGGTGGCGCGCCTGATACTGTTCAAGGCGTTTTTCCAATCCGGCGATCTTCTCTTTATCTTCTGAAGATTTTTCTTCCGGAATATTTTCCGGAGTTTTATATGCAATATCTTTGTTTTCCACACCCGGAGCACCGTCCGCAACTTTTTCCGGAGTTACATTTTCCGAACCGGCAATTTTTTCCGGTACAGAAGTTTTTTCCGGCTCAAATGGCTTTTCTACTATTTTTTTCTCCACGGCAGCAACCGTATTTCCCGTTTCCAGCGTAACAGTTTTTTCTTCTGCGGGCTCATAGCGTTTTTTCAAAATTTCATAATAGCGTTTTTCAGCCCGGAGCATCCACGCTCTGACCTCTCCGGCATCCGGTGCATCAGGGGCAGCCTCCAGATAGGCGCGGTAATGAACCACCGCCATTGCCGGATCGTTCAGCAATTCATCATACACTGCAGCAAGTTTCAGATGTGCCAGAACACTGCGCGGACGGCGTTTGAGCAATTCGTTGAATATCATTGCCGCATCACTGCCGTTACCGGCACTCTGCGCCTTGAGTGCTTTCTGATAAAGCGGGTGATTGCGTTCATCCTGCTGACGGCAGCCGCATATCATAATAACTGTCAGCAATACAAAAAAGCAACGAATCATTTTTTCACCTCCGCAGTGCGGGCGACAGTATAAAGGTAGGCGATCCCGGCCAGCGCGGCATTTTCCAACCGGAAGATATATTCACCCAGTGTTATTCCCTGACCGGCGCTTTCCAATGCGGCAATTTCCTCTCCGGAAAAACCGCCTTCCGGACCTACAAACCACGCTATATCCAACTTGCCTTCAGCGGGAAGATCTTCCGGCAGAAGCAACTTTCCGTGCTGGGCTCCAAAAAACACCAGATAATTATTTTCAGCACAATATTTAAGTGATTCCGTTACATTCATTGCCGGATTGATCGGCGGCAGAAACGGATTACCGGACTGCTTGCACGCCTCTTCCAGTAAAGTGTACCAGCGTTCCGGCACCGTAGATTTTTCCGACACCGAATAGCGGCATTTCAGCGGAGTTATTGAACGCACCCCCGCTTCGGTTGCCGGTTTGAGCAGAAGATCGAGTTTGGCATTGCGCGGCAGCGCTGCAAACAAATGCACTGCTATACGCCCGGGTTCTGTGACAGAACATTCGAGCACCCGCACTGTTTTTTCAGCAGTGGCTTCAGCCAATGCTGCCGTTCCGCAGCCGTCACACAGGCGCAACTGTTCTCCGGCACGGCAGCGGAGTGTTTTAAAAAGGTGGTCGTGTTCGCGTTTTTCCAGCTCTACCACGCCGCCCGGAGCGGGAATATTTTTTACAAAAGCTGTATGCATAAAACTTACATCTTCTTTTGAGTTATGCGTCTGACATATTCAAACAGCACGATCGTGGCGGCCTGCGCGGCATTGAGCGACTCAAATTTTCCCGGCATTGGAATGGTCACGCGTTTTCCGGCAACATCAGAACCTATGCCGTGCGCCTCACTACCGATAACGACCACGCTTTTTTCGAAAAGCTCCTGACAGTCAAAACAACTTTCGCCGCAATGCGGATCAGTAAGATAAAGATTTTTGTACCCACACTCTGCAGCAAAATTCCTCAATTCATCCAACGACGCAAATTCACGCATATTCATTGTAAACTGTGCCCCCAGAGAAGAACGTATAACTTTTGGGGCATAAGGATCAGAAGATCCCGCCGTAAACCAGAATTCCCGCAACCCCGCAGCGCGGGCAGTACGCAGTATGGTACCGAAATTTCCCGGATCCCCCAACTGATCAACAGCAATGATAAATGGATCCTGCGGTGCGGAAAAAGTTTCCGGAGCAGTTGCCGGACGCTTGAGCAAGAGTAATATACCCTGACTGGTGACTGTACCGGAGAGTTTCTGAAGCTTTTCGTCACTTACCTGTGCCAGCGGCAGATCCTGCAGCCGGTCGATACCGCCGCGAAGTTTTTCGGAAACCACTGCCAGCTCTATACGATTGCGAGCCGGAGAATTCAACACTTCACTGCAGCAGCGCACTCCCTCGCAAAGACAGAACTCGCTCTTTTTGCGGCCGTGACGTGCCTGCAACTCTGCAAACTGCCGTTCCATCCGGCGGGTAAGTTCAATATTCATAACCTGATCTTCCGCCTGCAAAGCGTTTTCTGATAAAACGGTGATTACTTTTTGACCGGAGCTTTGGCGGCAGCCGGATTGGCAAGCAGCATATTGATCATACTGCCGAAACTCTGCAGTGCGGGGCGTTCTTCAGCAGACGCGCCGGCAATAAAACTGCGGCCGGCTTCCAGAATGGACTTGGCTTCGGCATTTTTTCCGGCGAGCATATAGAGTCTGCCGGCAGCGGCATAAGCTTCTGCAGCATAAGTTTCACTGCCGGGATCGCGGGTATCGCGGGCAAACGCAGCAAAGAGTTCCGCACCATCAGCATACTTGCCTTCCAATTCATCAATATAGCCGATATTCAGTTTTGCGCGGTACTGCATTTCCACAGCATCATCGGCATTGACAGCGTTGGCAAGTTCTTTGCGGGCATTGGCATAATCTTTTTTGTCAATATAAAGCCCTGCCAGACGCAGATAAACTGCCGCGGGAGTTTTACCGTGTTCAGCAATTGCAGCAGTAAGCTGTTCGATGGTGGTGGCTTTATCGTAAGCAACGGCGGCAGCATTGGCGCTTTTTTCAGCAAAATACTTAACCGAAACAACTACTGCAACCACTACAACCACGATGACTGCCGCCCACACGATCTTTTTCCAATTCGAGGCGAAAAAGTATTCAAAACGATCAAATTCGTCAATCACTTCATTCATCTGGGCATTAAGTTTTTTCTGGCGGTTCAAATTGACACTGCTCATAACTGTAAATCCTTTCCTCACGGTTCTATACAATAATTATAAATATAAACATTCCCTAATATAACCGCAAAACTCCTCTCTTGCAACTCTGCATTACAAAAAAAATCAAAAACTCCGGCAAAAATCTTCTGACGACACCCTGTCTGCATAAATTTCTGCCGGAGTTTTCTCCGGAAAAGTTACTTTACCGAGCACCTGCGGGCAATGATTCTGCCTCCAAGATCCCGGCACTCCTCTACGCTGTTCAGCTCAAAAATCTGATTTTTATAAATGATCCGGTCGCCGGGAGCAGCCGGAACAGTTCCTTCGATCAGCAAAATAAGTTTTCCTGTATTATTTTCACAGTTGCTTGAGTGCATTTCCCGGACTGCCAGTGCGCGGCACTGCTGCGGTACATCATAATGTTTCACACCGTCGCGCAGGTATTCAAACGCCCGGCAGACGGATACACTTTCGCTTGCTTCACGCTCAAACAACTCCCGCCAGATGGCAGAATCGCTGTCATTTTTCATCATTTTCACCTCCGGCAGCCAGGGCGGAAATCTCGTTGTAAATGATCTGCTGGCGTTCCGGCGGGATTTTCTGATACCGGGTCAGCAGCGCAACTGCCACCCGGGCAATCTCTTTCTGGAACTCACTGCCGGCATTTACATTGCGCAGTTCCAGCAGTCCGGCAATCGAATCGCGGAGATCCACCACCGAGAAATCCCGGTTGTAAGCAATTTCCGGCACCGGGATCGACGGATCATAACAGTTCATAATCTGCCATACACACTGTTCGCACTGTTCCAGCAGATCGACGCGGTTGAGCAGAAACTGACACACCTGCTGGTGATCCCAGGCTTTGGATTCGGCGCTCTGGACTTCGCGGGTCTCCTTGACAATGGTAAGTCCAACGATATCAAAAAGCTCTGCTTTCAGGTGGATATTTTCACTGCGTATGATATCGGTTTCAGCTCCGTGCGGCGAAATATAGCGGCTGATACCGGATTCTTCACTGGACTCCCAGATGGCGGCACTGCGGGCAAGAGTATGACTGAACTTGGCTTCGCTGCTGCTGCCGGGCGCGGGAGCCGGACGGCAGCCGCGGGCAAAATTTTCGGAAATAACCAGCAAACCGAACATCTGCTTGATAATATTCATCTGCGCTTCAGAATCATTATTGAGTATGGCATCGGAAATGCGTACAGCATCTTCAAACCAGTGATTGGCATTGATTCCATAACCGTCGATTTCCACGGTGTGCAGCAGCGGCACCCGGTTCAACTGATGCTCCGCTTCCGCAATCAGCTTGACTTCGGAGCCGCGTTTTTCAAAAAGCTGCCAGCGGTCGCGCGTCCACAAACGGCGGCGGCGGCAGTTGACCGGTTCACTGAAAACATCGGTATTGTCAAAATGATCTTCTTCCACGATCGCCCACAGAAGATTTCCGTCACTGCCCACAGACCAGTCCACCACTGCCAGCGGAGAAAGCGGCACAGCATAGGGATGCAGCTGTTCATTAACCTTACGCTCATAATCCACAACACCTTCAAACTCCGGCATTTCCACAAGCATCCACGCTGCCCCGTAAACATTAAGAATAGTCGAAAACTGCCTCATAACTTCATTGGCTCGCAAACCGTTGCGCGAAAAATCCTCGATCATCTGCGGATCCGCCCCCACCCGCACCGGATCGCCCGAAAGAATGTACTGGGTGATGATCCGGGCAATCTTGCGCGGATAGTTGAAATAACACGCCCGCTGCAGCCGTTCCTGAAACTCCGGATCAACTTCAGAAACGTGCTGGATCAATGCCCGGCTGATGTACTCTGCGCCGCCGGAATAAGCCGCCTGACAGCGCTCCCAGCCTGCCCGGTGTTTGCGATACTCCGGATGCTGACGCTGGAAAATGTAATTGTAGTCCATAATAAACTCCTTTTTTTTTAAGCAGATATTTCAAAAACTGAAACTTTCTGCAATGGTATAAAAAAGATCCCGTTTGTCAATACCGGACTGTTTTTTTGCTATAAAATCAGTTTGTTTGAAGTGAAAAAATTTGCAAAAACTGTAAAAAAAGCTATTATATAGCGATGGACTCTTTTTACACATTATCAACTGCAAAAAATAAGGTAATTATTATGGCAGAAGAAAAAAACGAATTCCGTTTTGTTACGGAAGTGCCTAAAAACGTCTGGGGTCCGGAATTTGAAGACATTTTTGTCTATCCGGTCTATGACGAAGGTAAAGTGGCAATGGAAATAACCGTACCCAAAAAGTGCAGCAAAATCGCCTGGGAAGTACTGGATAAGAAAAAATGTATTGCCTCCGGCAGTGCAACAGATATCAAAGCCGGCAAGATCTTCAAAACCACTGAAGCAATCAAAAACTTCAAGCCCTGGAATGTCAATACGCCTTATCTTTACACATTCAAGACCATTCTTACGGTCAATGGCGAAGATAAAGAGTGCTCCATACGTTTCGGTATGCGCAAATTCTCCGTGGATCAGAATTCGTTCTACCTTAATAACGAAAACCTGTTCCTGCGCGGTGTTATCCGCGGCCGCGAAGCTCACGACCACCCGGATCTGGCGAACCTGGGAATGTATGAATACTACGCAAAGTATATGCGCCAGATGAAAGATTACGGTTTCAACTTTATCCGCTTCCACAGCTTTGTGCCGCCGATCGAGTGCTTTGAAGCCGCCGATGAACTGGGTATTCTCATCCACGTGGAAATGCGTAAATACTACGGCCGTTATCAGAAAGAACGCTCCCGTATGGAAAGCCGCAACCGTCTGATGAACGCCGATGAATGGCTGGAAATGCTGCTGCGTCTGCGCAACTGCACCAGTTTGATGGTTTACTGTATGGGTAACGAAATCGACCATCCCGGACGGAATCCGATCTGTCAGGAATTCTACGAAATGACCCATAAGTACGACCCGACCCGTTTCTTCCTGGATACCTGCAGCCGCGGCGAATTCGACCGCAACAGCGTGGATTTGGACGTTCAGCATATGAGCTATTTCTACCCCTGGGGTCACAGCTACAATATGTTTGAAAACCCGCAGAACTGGATCATCTCCGGTTCCGCCTCCGGTATTCCGATGATCGAAAAGAATGCCGAAGATGACGAAGATTGGAAAATCGCCCGCAAGGTTCCGAGCCGCCGTCCGGTGCTGGCACACGAAATCTGCCATTATGCCGGGCTGCGTGATCTTGACGCTCTGGAAGCCAAGTTCGACCAATACTGCCCGGACAAGAAACCCTGGTGGATCGGCGAACTCAAGAAACTTGCCAAACTCAAGGGCTTCAGCAAAAAAGATTACGCCACCATGAAGAAAGCCTCCGACCGCTTCCAGTTCCTGAGCTGGAAACTGGGTTTGGAAGCCAGCCGCCGCAGCAAGATCTTGAGCGGTTACCACTTCCTGCAGTTCTGCGATACCGACCGTTACGAAAACTCGAACGGTATCGTTGACTGCTTTGACGACAAAAAAGGCATCGACGATGTGGCTTTCCGCAAGTTCAACGGCGATACAGTGCTGCTTGCCGATATGCCCAGACGCGTATTCTTTGAAGGCGAAAAGTTCCTGATTCCGGCAATGGTGTCGCACTTCTCGGCAGAACTTTCCGGCGAAATGGTCTTCCGCTTTACGCTCAAAAACAGCAAGGGCGATACCGTCTTTACCGGCGAAATGCCCAACATCAGTTTGACCGAACGCGGCCGCCACGAAATTTGCGAAGTCACGCTCAAATTCCCGAAGACCGGCAAACCGCAGGCTTACAATCTGGTCTTTGAACTTATCAACGAAAAGGGCGAAGCCGTAGTCGATAACTCCTGGAATCTGTGGACATTCCCGAACAACGCCGCCGCGTTGCCGAAGATGGAAGTCAACATGGATCTGGCGGAAGTGGCACCCACCGTGCGTTATCCGCAGCTTATCCAGAGCGATGATGCCAAGCTCATGCTGACCAACCGTTTCAGCAAAAAGCTCATCAACCATGTTGCCGAAGGCGGCGATGCCTGGGTCATGTACCGTGTACCGATCACCCGCGACCGCAAAGTGCGGGCGGCAAAAGAAAAGTATTACCTGCCCTCCATCTGGGAACGCTTCAAGGCGATCATCTGGGACCGCGGCCACAA
>JAZNBV010000065.1:0-4209 GCA_045587205.1 Victivallaceae bacterium | reverse complement strand
CGCGAAATTGCCGACAAAGTCGGCGCCAAACTCTTTGTCGATATGGCGCATATTGCCGGCCTGGTTGCCGCCGGTGAACACCCCAGTCCGGTACCCTAAAGTCGGATCGTAGCCATCTCGTTCTGTGAGCCAAGGAGTTGGCCATTAGTATTGTCTTCCTAAGCCCGCCTTGGCCTCCGACTTCGCGAAATTGCCGACAAAGTCGGCGCCAAACTCTTTGTCGATATGGCGCATATTGCCGGTCTGGTTGCCGCCGGTGAACACCCCAGTCCGGTACCCTATGCCGATGTGGTGACCACCACTACTCACAAAACTCTGCGCGGCCCGCGCGCCGGTCTGATCCTCTGCCGCGAAGAATATATCAAAGCAATCAACTCCAAGGTATTCCCCGGTATGCAGGGCGGTCCGCTGGAACACGTTATTGCTGCTAAAGCTATCTGCTTCGGAGAAGCTATGACCGATGAGTTCAAGGCTTATCAGAAACAGATTCGCATCAACGCTGCGGTGTTGGCTGAAGAGTTGACCAAGCGCGGTTTCCGTATGGTTTCCGGCGGTACTGACAACCACCTGATGCTTGTTGACCTGCGTCCGAAACAGGCCACCGGCAAAGCGGTTGCCAATGCGCTGGATATTGCCCGCATTACCGTCAACAAGAATATGATCCCGTTCGACCCGGAAAAACCCTTTGTCACCAGCGGCATCCGTATCGGTACCCCGGCTGTGACCACCCGCGGTATGAAGGAAGATGCTATGATCAGAATTGCCGACTTTATCGAACGCGGCGTGGCGCTGCGCGATGATGTTGAAGCATTGAAGAAATTGGGCGAAGAAGTCAAGGCTTTCACCGCCGATTACCCGATGCCGCAGTTCTGAACAAGACTGTAAAGCAATATTTTATAAGGTACAGTAAAAATGATTGATTTGAGAATTCTCCGGGAAAATCCCGAACTGATTAAAAAGAATTGCGCCCGCCGCGGCAGTGCGGTGAATGTGGATACACTCCTGGCGCTGGATGTGGAATACCGTAATTTGCTGGGCGAAGTGGAAAATATGCGTTCGGAACGCAACCGTTTGAGCAAAGAATGCAAAGACAATCCCGAAGCCCGCGAACAGGTGCGTGAACTCAAAGAACGTCTCTCTGCAAGCGAAGGTCACTTGAACCGTCTGGAAGATAAAATTGCCGCGATGGCGGCATTTTTGCCCAACTTGCTGGCGGATGATGTTCCGGATGGCCAGACCGATGCTGATAACATTGAACTGCGCAAGGTCGGCACTATTCCGCAGTTTGATTTCAAGGTTCGAGATCATCAGGAATTGGGCGAAATGCTCGATATCATTGATACCCAGCGTGGTGCCAAGGTTGCCCAGTCCGGCTTTTATTACTGGAAAGGCAAGGGCGCTCAACTGGTTCAGGCGCTGTTTTTCTGGACACAGCGCGAACTGGTGAACCGCGGATTTCAGCTGTTTATGACTCCTTGTTTAGCCAAGGAAAAAACTCTGTTCGGTACCGGCTATCTGCCGTTTTTTGCCGACCAGACTTATGCGCTTAAAGACGAAGATCTGGCTCTGATCGGGACCTCCGAACAGACGTTGGTCGGGTTCCACGCCGATGAAGTTCTGGACGGTGCAACTCTGCCCCGCTGCTATACTGCGTACACTCCCTGCTTCCGTACAGAATCCGGAAGTTACGGCAAGGCCAGCCGCGGTATCTTCCGCGTGCACCAGTTCCACAAGGTTGAACAGATTATTTTCTGCAAGCCGCAGGATTCGGTGAAGTTCCACGAATTCTGTCTGGAAAACGAAGAATATCTGCTGCAGCAGCTGGGACTGCCTTATCACGTGGTCAATGTCTGCGTAGGCGATTTGGGCGCCCCCGGTTACAAGAAGTACGATATTGAAGCGTGGTTTGCCGGCTTTGATGCTTATCGCGAAGTCACCAGCAATACCAACCTTACCGAATTTCAGAGCCGCCGTTTGAATATCCGTTACAAGGATGGCGATGAACGCGGTTTTGTGCACACCATCAGCGCTACTGCTATGACTGACCGCGCGGCGATCGCGATTCTGGAAAACAATCAGCGTGCCGACGGTTCGGTGGTTGTACCGGAAGTTCTGCGTCCGTTTACCGGATTTGATGTCATTGAACCGGTCAAGCATTGAGTTGAACATTTCGGATAAAAAAACTCCTGCGGTCAAACGCATTGCCTTTTTCGGCGGTGCGTTTGATCCACCGCATTGCGGACACGAAATGCTTGCCCGCAAGGCATTGTCATTGCAGTTGACAGATATGGTTTTGTGGGTGCCCAGCTGGGCTCCACCGCATAAAACCGCAGGGCGAATGAGCGATTATCATCACCGTTTGGCAATGGCAGAGATCGTTGCCGGAAAAATTCCCGGTTGTAAAGTTTCAGATATTGAGTTTCGCAAACAGTTCGATCCTTCTTACAGTTATAAAGTAATGAATGCTTTGCAGGAAGAATATCCGGATGCTGAATTGCAACTTTTGATCGGCGAAGACAGTCTTACGTCTCTGCATACGTGGTATTCCGCGCGCGAATTGGTTGAAAAATACCCTGTCATAGCTTTTCCACGCAAAAGTGATACTCCGGAAAAATCTGCAGTTTCTCTGATTCCGGTTGATTTCTGGGGCGTGATACAGGCTGAAAAACTGCAGAAGAGCCTTATAAAAGGCGAATATGTGGAAATATCTTCAACTAATTTGCGTAAAGAATTGGCAAAAAATGAAAATATGCACCATATTATCAATGCAGAGCTTTTGGAGTACATAAAAAAACACGGTCTTTACCGGTAATATCTGGAGAAATTACTATGAGTGAAAATAAATTTGCACAGGATGAAGCGCTGGCGCGTTTCTGCGCTGAACAGGCATTGGAAAAAATGGGTTCCGATGTGGTGGCGCTGAATGTGCGCGATATCAGCAGTATTGCTGATTACTTTGTCATTGTCACTGCCACAAGTGTACCGCACCTCAAAGCATTGACCGGACATCTGGAAGAAGAGGTCCGCAACAAGTTTCAGCGCCGTCCGCTGGCGATTGACGGCGAACCTGCCAGTGATTGGATCCTGATCGACTTCGGCAGCGTGCTGGTGCATATTATGGGCGAAGAATCCCGCAGTAAATATGAACTGGAACGCCTCTGGAGCGATGCACCGCGGCTCGAAATTGCCGCTGATTGAGGATTGCAGATTTTATGGATTGGTCATTCCGCGAAAATTGGGACGAATTGACCTGGGCACGGGAGATACGGAAAGACGAAGTGCGTATTGCCGGTTACTTCCGTACTCTGCCGGCGTGTCTTGATTTACCGGGTGAAGATGAGATGATCTTCAAACGCCTTATGTCCCAGCCGGAAATGGTACCAACCGGAGTGAGCGATCCGGTGAAAATGCTCCGTTCGGAGTTCGAAATTTCCAGTGAAGAATTTGAAGAAGAGGAAGAGATACGCCGTGAAAACCGCCGCCGCAATAATTTCAATGTGGTGCGGCGGGTGGAAAAAATGGCTGCCGAATGGAATGTTTCCGCCGCCCGGATGCCGGCGGAAAAATGCCGGGATATAATCAAAGTGGTTTGCGCTTTCGGTAAAGTACTTTCCAGACTCTATAACTTTGAAGATACGGAAGATTCCAATGATACGCTTCCGCTCCGTCGCGCACTGCTGCGTTATATGATTGCGGATGTTGATGAATTGCAGAATATTCTGGATGAATTCAAAGCTGGTGGTAATGATTTTCCTGATGTGGAAAATTTTACCAATACTATTGGTTTTGTGCGGGAATCCATATTGGATTTGAGTAAAACACTGCAAGATAATCAATAAAATCTTATATTATTCAAAGATAAAAAAAAGGTTGTTGAAAAACTTCAAAACAGTTTTACAACAACCCTTTTTTGTTTGCTGAATAATCATTCAATATTCAGCAATTATTCCCATTCGATCGTCCCCGGGGGTTTGGCTGTGATGTCATAAACCACGCGGTTGACCCCTTCTACTTCGTGGACAATGCGGTCGGACATCTTTTCCAGCAATTCCCACGGCAGATGCACCACCTGGGCGGTCACAGCATCCACACTGTTGATCGAGCGGATAGCAATAACGTAATCATAACTGCGGCAGCCGTTGCGGATACCAACGGTTTTGACCGGTACAAAAATGGCGAAAGTCTGCCAGGTTTTGTGGTACCAGCCGG
>JAZNBV010000064.1:0-5678 GCA_045587205.1 Victivallaceae bacterium | reverse complement strand
ACTGCGGCAAAGCAGCGGCACTATATTCAAAAGCCGGATACAAAAAATTTGCAGCAGTATCTTGAATATTCCTATCGTCAGGTTCCCGGTTCCAAGATCCAGCGCTCCGCATTGAAAATTGAACAATGTTATTTCAAGGGGTTGCCGGCAGTTTATGTTTATTTGGAAACCTTTGAAAAGGGGCGTGATCTCTATTTGCGGGAAGAATCCTATTTTTTCTTTGATCCTCTTGAACCGGATACTTTGGTTTATCAGGTTGGCTGGAGCGAAAGAGGCAAAAAATCTGATTGGAAATCTCCTGACGCAGAAACTCAAGGCAGACGTTTTTTTGAGTGCTTTAAACTGCTCCCCGCAAAAAAATAACTCATCGCAGACACTTATAAGTTGGGATAAATGTTTTTACTGTAAATCAGAAGTGGCGATTAGCGAATGATCTGCCGCTGTGTGTTTTAAGATATGCTTCAAACGCATAGGCTTTTTCTTTGGATGAAAATGCAATAGCTGTTTCAATTTTCCAAGGTTTGAACTTTGAGGTGTGGGGAACTTCTCCGGCATTGTGTTTTGCAAGGCGGGATTTTAGATCACTTGTACTGCCGGTATAACGCTGTTCCGGGTGGGAGATGCTGCGCAAAATGTATGTGTAGAACATTCGATTTCTCCAATTCTCTGCCGTTAGCCCTCCGTCGCCAAGAGCTTCCTCCTTCGCATAAAGCTACGGAGGATAAATTTACGGGCATCCTTCGCCCGCTCCCTTACACTCCGCTCATTTTTGCCGGGGCAAAAAAATCTACGGATAGCAAACCTTACGGCTTGCCATCCGTAGCTTTAGCGAAGGATGGTGGAGAAAAAGGGACTCGAACCCTCGACCCTCACACTGCCAGTGTGATGCTCTAGCCAACTGAGCTACTTCCCCAATTGTTTTGTTTTATTAATGTACACCGCTTTGAGAAAATTGCAACTTTTTTCCCTTTTTTTATTTGTATTTTTTTGCAAAAATACCGTTTTAACGCTTATTGGAGCCAGTTGAATTGCGGATTCTGCGATTTTACCAACCCGGTAAGACGCACCACTTCCAATGCCTGCTCACTGGTCACTGGAAAATCAGCTGTACCATTCAATGCGTCGTACAGATACTTTGCCATTGCATTTTCCACTATACTGGTCATTCCTGCACTCAAATCCACCTGACGCGTTTCGATAACCCACGGCAGTTGCACAGAACTACCCCACACATAATTATTGGCGGGTGTTTCGGCAAATGCCTGTAATTCCGGCATCTTGAAATCCGGATCTATATAGCGCAGGGAAATCTCTTTCTGATCTCCATTATAGCTCAACGCTCCGCGATCCCCGAAAATCATACAATACGGCTGCGACAGAGCAGCTGCATTGCTTACTTCGATTTCACCGTAAGCACCGCTTTCTGCTCCAATTATTATCTTGAAATGGTCATCGGCATCACCGGGAGTCAGGATCCGTTCCATACGGCTCCACACCGTTTTTACCGGCGAATCCAGAAAATGCAGTGTCTGATCGATGACGTGCGGTCCCCACACACTCAACTGCCCTCCCCCGTGCGCCAGCAGCATCTGCCAATCACAACGCACCCCGAAACGGTGAAATTTGGTAATTTTTACGGTGTGGATTTTTCCCAGAATTCCGCTCTTTACAATGTCATACGCAATGGCGTGCGCCGGTTCAAAGCGGTGATTCTGACCGAAAAAGAGTTTGCCGGGATACTTTTTGACCAACTCCTGCAATTTCTTATAATCGGAATCCGTCACCCCAATGGGTTTTTCCAGCAGCACGCGCTTGCCTGCCTCCAGCGCCAGAGTGGCATTGGGAACGTGGTCAAGCGAACGCGTGGCGATTATCACCAGATCCATTTCCGGATTTGCCAGAAATGACTCGACATCTTCAAAGTATTTTCCACCGAACTGTTCAGAAGCTTCTCTGGCGCGTTCCATTGCAAAATCGTAAAACGCCACCGGCTTGTACATCTCTTTGAGCAGCGAAAAATATTTGGCGTGCTCGATCCCCATCCGACCGATGCCCCAAATACCGAAATTGATTACAGAACTCATATTGCAACTCCTTATATTATTTATATTTCAAAAAATCAGTATTTAAAATATAACACATTATTTGTTACGGGCAAATCAGCAACCCGGTTCTTTTGAAAAAAAACTTTATGCAAACAGAACATAAACAAATCGGAATTGCTTTTATTATTTCAATAAAACCAATTCCTGCGAAAGTTTTTGGGAAATGTGGTGTGGGGAAAGAACCTTTTTTTCAAAAAGTTTTTCCCCATAGAACAGTTTGCAACACCCCCATTCAACTTTCTGCAATAAACTGATTTTATGCAAGCATACCTTTGTTTTTGTCTTCAAAAACCTTTCCGGAAACCGCATCGGCAAAGGCGTTGTGCGAAACAAGTTCTTCATATTCAGCAGAATCGTCGCTGCCGAATTTCAAAGAGATCTTTTCAGAATCAACACCAATTACCTGTACTCTGTTATTTCCATCGGTATAGGTAAGTGTTTCCGCATTCCAGCAATCCAGCGAACCCTCTTCAAACCACAAAGTAATATTGCCGTTTTCCAACTGTTCCACAGTATCTTTGCCCCAGTTTCCGCCAAAAACAAAAATATCATTGCCGCCGCCGCCGTGCATTGAATCACTGCCGCTGCCGCCTGCGATCACATCATCGCCGGAACCGCCGATCACGCGGTCATTGCCGGCATCGCCGAAGATAATATTGCTGCCTTTATTTGCCCAGACAGTATCGTTGCCATCGCCGCCATATATCCAGATGCCATCACCGGAATAATCAAACCGCTGGCTGGTCATATCGATTATATCATCCCCTGCCCCGGCTCGGATTTCATCAATTCCGGCAACCCGGGCTTGCGAGCCCAGTGCCGAATAAATATCGTCCATAAACAGCGCATCACCGTTGCTGCTGTCACTCATCAGCAATACATTGGCATCGCTGGAACCGCGCCAGACATTGGCAAGCTTGTTTTTACCGGCAAGAGTAAGTTGTTCATTGGTACCGCTCCACTGCTTATTGCCCCAGTGTTCTGCGGAATAGCCTTCTTCCCAAACTCCGGAGACATTGGCAAAGAACATATCCATATTGCCGTCTTCATTGGAAACAACAAACGAGGCTCCGGCACTGTATTCAGAAGTAACTGCATTGCCGTTACTGGCCAACTCCCCGTCGATTGCTCTTACCCGCCACTGATAAGTTCCGGCGGGCAATGAGAAAGTATCGATTTTGTTGGTATGAGTTTCCACCCGTATGAAACTTGCAAAGTTATCCTGCGAATATTCAACTGCATATCCGCTCACACCGGGAATGGCATCCCAACTCAAACCATCAGCCGAACTCTGCAAATTCTGTGGCGAATCAGGTATGACATCAAATTTTCTTACCGGGCTCCAGGCTGAACGGTTTCCGGCATTATCCACTGTACGAACCTGATAAAAATAGGTGGTAAACTGCAGTTGTTGCAGACTTAATTTGCTGTCTGCAACAAATTCACCATTACCGCTCAAGTCTGCGGACAAACCATAACGAACCTCATAGCCGCTGACTCCGGCAATTCCACTGTCAGAAGCATTGTTCCAATCCAGTACAGCATTGCGTTTGTCAACGCTTTCGGTAAATCCTGCCGGCGCCCCCGGAGCAACTTTGTCAATATTGCTGACTTCAAAGCTCCGGCGGGTTTCATTGCCGGCGGCATCGGTTACACGGAACTCATAAGTACCATTTTCAGTAACGGTATATTTGTTTCCTGCTACCCACGAGGTACCGTTGAAATATTCAACTCTGCCATCGCTGACAGCAGCGGTAAGAATCACATCTTTATTGCTCGGGGCGGTCGTACCGGCAGAAATTTCCAGTGTCGGAGCAACTTTGTCAATGTTGCTGACTTCAAAGCTCCGGCGGGTTTCATTGCCGGCGGCATCAGTTACGCGGAACTCATAAGTACCATTTTCAGTAACGGTATATTTGTTTCCTGCTACCCACGAGGTACCGTTGAAGTATTCAACCCTGCCATCGCTGACAGCAGCGGTAAGAATCACATCTTTATTGGTCGGGGCAGTCGTACTGGCAGAAATTTCCAGCGTCGGAGCAACTTTGTCAATATTGCTGACTTCAAAGCTCCGGCGGGTTGCATTGCCAGCGGCATCGGTTACGCGGAACTCGTAAATACCATTTTCAGTAATGGTATATTTGTTTCCTGCTACCCACGAGGTACCGTTGAAGTATTCAACTCTGCCATCGCTGACAGCAGCGGTAAGAACTACATCTTTGTTGGTCAATGCTGTAATATCAGCGGAAATTTCCAGCGTCGGAGCAACTTTGTCAATATTGCTGACAGTATGTTTAACAACATCGCTGATATTGTCATACGCATCTCTGGCACGGAAATAGAGTGTACAATTACCACTGACGGTAACACCGTCTTTGTAAAGCATCCATTTATCGCCGTCAAAAGAGTACTCGCCAAGTGCTGTATCACTGCTGAATCCGGCATAAACAACAACATCCCGGTTGGTTGCGCCGGTGATACTCTGCGTAATTTCTGGTTTATCAGGCGCAACAATATCTTTTACACTCAAAACAATATCGACTCCGGTGACAATTGTATTATCTGTATAATTCTGCGCCACAATATAATAATCCCCGGCAGCAAGCTGATATTCGGCATTTTCATTGCTTTCAACATCTTCAAATTCAGCATCGCACACTATAAGATCCACACCGCGATCATTTTTAAGGGTTATGATCCCGGCTTCAGCCATTGTGAACTTGTAGTAATTTTCCGTAACAGACTGATCTTCAATGATCAATTTATCGCTCAAAACGCCCAGATCTTCGGCAGTATTTATCTGGATATTATAAACTGACTTACAGTAATTGATATCTTCTACAGAAATATAGTAGGAGCCAGCTTCAAGAATTGTCGAATCGGTGATATATTCGCCAGCGGCATCGTAAATATCCCCTGTAAAATATTCACCATCGACCAAAATGGAACAGAAACTCTTTTCAGACAAAGTAAACTTGAACATTCCAGTACCGTCATTGAGTATATGCTCCCCGAAATTTTTATTACCGGCAACCACACCCAGATAGACCGGAGTTTCAAATTCAAAGGTATAATCTGTTTTTGCATCTGTATAAATGCTGACAAAATAATCGCCGGCGGTCAGGAAGATTGCCCTATTCCAATCCTCAAAACTGATATCAACATTCTCACCGGCAGCATTATACAGATATTTTTCCGAGTAACCTTCTTCACCATTGCAAGTAAAGTTTATATCCAGCCAGGTATCTTCATCAATCGTGAATTTATAATATTTGCTTTCATACGCTTCTGCCGTGGATTCAACAACAATACTTTCGCTTACCGTACCAAGATCTTCGTAAAGGCAAGTCACATTTATATCATAAAGTGTGCCGGGACTGGACTCGTGGCCTACGCAGAAATAGTAATCTCCGGCTTGCAGAATTGAACTGTCGCCGTAAACTTCTTCGCCGCTTGGGTCATATATTGCAAAACCGTATTCACTGTTTTCACGATCCCTGACCTGCCAAGCTCCAGTTTCCGTGATGGTGAACTTGTACCAGTTGCCGGATGAAGATGTAACTTTTACATCTT
>JAZNBV010000063.1:0-2613 GCA_045587205.1 Victivallaceae bacterium | reverse complement strand
GCGATCATGGAGCTTAAAAAGAGCAGTACTACAATACCTTTGCCCATAGCGTCGGAGTTGGCAAAAGCGTACCACACCCCGGCATCGGCAAGCAGAACAGAATTGGTTATCAGCATAAAATTTTCTCCTATTAATCCAAAGTACCTTTAGTGGAAAGCACTCCCTGAATTCTGGGGTCGTAAGTGGTTGCCTGATCCAGAGCCTTGGCAAAACCTTTGAAAATTGCTTCCAGACAGTGATGTGCTTCGTTGCCTGCCAGCAGTCTTATGTGCATATTAAGTCCGGCCTTTACGCACAACGCCTGAAAGAACTCGTGGAAAAGCTGCACATCAATATCGCCCACTTGAGCGGCGGGCATTTTTACATCGTACACCAGATAAGGTCTGCCGGAGAGGTCGAGAGCGATCTCCGCAAGAGCTTCATCCATAGGCAGCAGGAAACTGCCGTAACGGCGGATGCCCGCTTTGTCGCCTGCCGCTTGAGCAATGGCACTGCCCAGAGCCAAACCCAAATCTTCCATACTGTGATGGTAATCGACATGGATATCGCCTTTTTCTTCGATCGTAAGATCAAAGAAACCGTGTTTGGCAAAAAGCTCCAGCATGTGGTCAAGAAATCCGATACCGGTATTGATAGCGGATTTGCCGCTGCCGTCGATATTGAAAGTAAGTTTGATAGCCGTTTCCCGGGTAGTGCGTTCGATCGAAGCCTGGCGGAGGTTTGTTTCCATAGTAAAATCTTTCCTGATTGTGGGTTGATATTTTATTACATTGGTAATGTAATACCGCAAAAGAAAAATGCAATCATTGTAGAGAATAAATTCTGCGGTTTTATTGAGAGTTATGGAAAAGTATGGGAAAGTATGGGAGAGTATGGGAGAGTATGGGAGTATTGTGTGTGCCGCCGGTGGTCGGGGCAAGATGCGGCAAACCCGGCTTCGTTACACTACGCCGCGGCAAGCAGGTGTTTGGCTTTCAACTGTATGTGGTTTACTCCGGCTGCGGTTATTATTTTTAAGTGGCTTACACTTACCCCTATAAACTTGGGCGAAACAACCCTTGACAATACTGAAAAATCATGGTAAAATATTGTTGAAACACGGAGGTTTTGTATGAGTGTAAACAACAAATATCAGGCGATTTGCGATACAGTAAAAGATCGTATTGCCCGCAAGGTTTACACCCACCGTCTGCCGCCCCGGCGGGAACTTATGGAAGAGTTTCAAGTTTCCAGCCGCACGCTGCACAAGGTTTTTCAGCAGCTTAAAATCAGCGGCATTATTGAACCAACACCCACCGGTACGATGATTTGTGCAAATGCTTTTGACAAATCAGCTGACAAACCTAAAATAGTGCTTATTACGCCCACGGCTCCGGAAAATTATGTTAATGACCGCATAACTCAAACCATTGCCGGTAATATTCTTAAATATGATTTTCTTGTGGATTGGCAAGTAGCTAAAAAAGAAAATGTTCTGGCAACTCTTAAAAAGTGTGATTTGACCGCCAAAGACAGCGTGATCTTTACCAACAGCACATTTTCTGTGGAAGCTGGTAATTACCTTAAAGCAAACAATATAAGTTTTGTTTCGCTCAACCGCCCCGCTATGGGCGTAGATATAAACTGGGTGGATTGGAATCACCTTGAGCTTTTTGATGATGTTACAGGCTATCTGGTCAACCGCGGAGCAAGATATCTGGCCTTTTTCGGTACTGGCAGTTCGAGTGCCTCCGAAAGTGATTTCCGGAAATTGCCGGACAACCATTGGCAGATCGTGGAAGATTTTGAAGCAGCAAAAAAGAGTTACTTATTGTTTTACCACAAGATGCCGGAAAATGCCGGAGAATTATACTGCAATGTAAAAAAATATGTGGAATATCTGCTGACTTTAAAGCATCTGCCGGATGTTATCTGGTGCGGCTGCCGCAAGGCAAAGAATGTAATTGCAGAAAATCTGCAACAGCACGGGATCGCTCCTGACAGAATACTGCTGATATATATGACGCACCAGCCCGATGAAGATGTCGGCAGTTTTGGTGCATACACTTTACGCTCGCTGGAAAAACTGGGCAACAAAGCGTGGGAACTTCTGATGTTCAGCCGATTGCACCCCAACGCACCGTGCCGGGGCATAAAACAGCATTGCGAGATTTTATTCAACAAATCATTAAAAAAGATAAAATTTAATCACAACGATCCCATAATTTTGTAAAAATGGTGTTTTTTGACATAGTTTGAGCTTGGTATTTCTTGAAAAAAGCTCCCCCCTTTTGTCAAATCCTTGTTTTTGAGTTCAAATTTATTCAAAAGTAAAATTCCATTTGTTTGGGTACCGGCGGTGGCGGTTTGTTTGATTTGCTTTTCACTTTTTCACATGCCTTCAGCACGGCTTCCAGATTTAGAAAGTTCCACAATATGGCTCTGATAAGCGTGAATAACCTGTGAAAAGAATGCTTCCATTGATGTTTCCACGCAATAAATCTTAACAACAGATATGTCAACAAAGCCGTCCATATTTGCCATTTTACGGCATTTTCGCTGGTTCCCATAAAGTCAGCCAATTGCAAAGTCTGCTTGATTTCCTTGAAAAAGACCTCAATCGCCCATCTTGAT
>JAZNBV010000062.1:0-14014 GCA_045587205.1 Victivallaceae bacterium | reverse complement strand
GGAGATTGTGCCGGAGCAGTTTCTTTGTATCCTGCAGAGAATGAGGAAACTGTCAGCGCCAATCCGCCCTCTCTCCGTGAACTCACGAATGAAGAAGCTGTTGAAATTTTAACACAACTGCCCAAACGTCCGTTGAATCTGGGAAGAGATGAGGGTTTCCGCATATCCGGAACTGGTGCACAGGATAAACTGATTGCCTGCGTTAAGGACAACAAAATTTTGCTGCCACTGTACGGTGAGCCATCAACTCATATCATTAAGCCACCAATTGCAGAATATCCCAACAGCGTGTTCAATGAGTTCTTTTGTATGCGCCTTGCGGAGAAACTGGGATTTCCTGCTCCACCTTGCGACATTATCTATTTTGATCATATTCCTTATTATTGTGTGAAGAGATATGACCGCAAGGAGAATAACGGCAAGGTTTCCAGATTGCACCAGGAAGATTTCTGTCAGCTTTTCAGCGTAGATCCCGAAAAGAAATATGAAAATGACGGTGGTCCAACTATTCCGATCTGCTTCAATCTTATCAAGAAGATGCATGGCGGTATTGCAGGACAACTTGATTTTTTACGGAGAATCATTTTTAATTTTCTGATTGGGAACGGCGATGCTCATGCAAAGAATTTCTCGGTCCTTTACAGTGGTAAAAACACCAGACTTGCCCCAGTCTACGATTTGCTTTGCACAGAAATTTACAGCAATCTCTCCCGTGAGTTTGCGATGTCTATTGGAAGGGAATTTGCTTTTGCCAATATCTCAAGAATCAACTTTCAGGAGATGGCAGCTGATTGTCAAATCCGTCCGGAGATCGTATTTGCTCAAATAGATGATCTTCTCATAAAAATCATCCCGGTGGCAGAATCAGTGAAGAGTGAACTTGCTATAACTCATCCCTGTTCGGTATATGATGAAATTCTGCAGATTATCAAGTTGAATGCACAAAGATTGTCTTAAGTTTCCTCCTCGTCATCGTACCAGTTTGAAAGGGTTGCAAGGGTGAAGCCCAGCTTACAGGCGGCTTCTTCAATTTGCCACTTGATGTCCGGGTTCCAATCCGGGTTCTGCTCAAAGACAAATTCAAGTTCGCCGTGTACGGCTTCCAGAAGGTTCAGGCATTTTGCGATCCGCTTCCGGGAGCGTTCGATATGTTCAGTGCTTTTATGGGTCATAACATATTTTTCTCCTTTATGTTAATGTGATGCTATAGAAATTTTCGAGGTTTACTTTTTCCAACAAGCCAAGTACCAGAAAACATTATTGGCACACTTGGCACACAACTGCGACAATATGGCACTATTGAGATAAGTTTAAGCAGCAACTGTATTCTGAACTGTTGATAAGCATCGGTTGCGGGAGATGCCTGGCTCCCGCAACCTACGTTTCCCTGCCTTTCCCCTCCATACTTTTCCGAACACTGTCCCTTTCATAAAACTTTTCATAAAACTTTGGTAAATTATCCCTGTTTTTTTCGCATTTACTGTTGATTTTACTCTCAAATGCGTGTAAACTTACTGGTGTACGAGTTTTGGAACGGGATTTTTTTATGACAAAGAAATCAACATCTCTGGTGGATCAGATTGCGGCGGTTATAGAAGAACGGCTGCACAGAGGTTTTTATCCGGCAAAACGGGCTTTACCCGGTTCGCGGAGCATTGCCGAAGAATTCGGTTGTTCCTTCCAGACCGCAGACCGGGCGATACTTAAACTGGTGGATGCACGTCTGCTTGAACGGCGGCGCGGCTCCGGCACTTATCCTTTGAGCCGCAAACGGCGCATTGCTCTGCTGCTGCCGACTAACAATTTTGCTCAAACACCAATGACCTTCAAGCTCCAACATCACGAAATGATCCATAGCATCTACTGCCACAACGCTCTTGACGCTATCCAAAAGTATGACTGTACTTTTGAAGAACTGACTTTTTCACAACTTACAAACCGCAACTTTTCACCCCAGCTGCTGCGCAATACCGATGGCGTGCTGGCGCATACCACTTTCAGTGACAGCAATTCTCGGGACTTACTGACTCAATCGGGTATCCCGGTAGTATATTTCGGCCCCGGTACTCCCAGCTGGCCCATAAGCAGTGTAAGTGCCGACTGGCAAGCCGGTATGCGCGAAATGTTCAAGTGTTATGCCGACAAAAAACGGCAGTTCATTATCTTTGATACCCCCGGTCAACACAATACGCCCGGCAATGTCTATTATGAACTTCTGCAAGCCGCCGAAGCCTGCGGAGTGGCTCCGGAGCAAATCCAAAACTCCCAATTAGCTCTCAAACCCGGGCAGACCGCCGAACTGGAAGGTTACAAACTGGGTATGAAAATCACCCTGTCTGCTGATACAGTAATTATTACCACCAGTGATTTGCTGGGATTCGGTTTTTACGACGCCTTGCGCGATCGTGGTATGCAGCCGGGTGAATTTGAACTTATCAGCTGCGACAATCTGGAAGACCGGGGCTTGGAAGCCTACGAAACACCCCAGCTGACCACCATTGACCACCCCAAAGAAAAAATAACATTCAAAGCAGTCGATCTGCTTTTTGATATGATAAACAAACCAAACGGGGACCGGATTTGCATTACCGTACCCACCAAACTTATAAGGCGCAATTCCGGACTGGTCAATTTTGAGGAGAAAATATGAGCATTAAATTTTTAACTGCGGTTGCCGGAGCTTTTTTAAGCCTGACCTCCGCTATGGCAGGAAGCAGAACTATGGAAGTTAAAGTAGCTGATTTTCACAAGCCGGGTATGACTGACAGCCAATGTGTCCGGGCGGCACTCTACGCCACGCGCAACACCCAATCCCGCACGATCATTTTTGCGGGCAGAGATTTTCTGCTCAACGAATCGGTGCGGCTGCCTTCTGATACCACGGTGATTATTGACAACTGTATGGTCAAGCAGGCGGATTACACTTTTGACAATGTTTTTTGTGGCGATAACTTTACGGTCAATCCCCTTGATCCCTACGGCGATTGGCTGGATATGAAGCCTTTGAAAAATGTCAGAATCATCGGCAAAGGTAAGGCGGTGGTTTCCGGCTGTGACAAAAATATTTGCATCTATCACCCCTTTTTCAAAGAAGAACAGGAAGGTGTGGGCGATTTCTTCGGCTGGCGCACCCATCTCTTTCACTTTGCCGGGGTGGAAAATATTGAAATCGGCAATCTGCAAATTGTCCAGACCCGCGGCTGGACCCTCTGCTTCGGAATGACGAAAAAAGCCCATCTGCACGACCTGGATTTTGACAGCCGCAGCAAAAACGGCGACGGCATCGACTTGCGCGCGGGCTGTTCGGAGTTTCTGATCGAAAATATCACCGGTTACACCAAAGATGATACCGTCGCTCTCAATGCCGGGCCGGTTAAATATGTGCCCAACCGCCCTTTGAGCAAATACTATTATCCGGGTATGCCTTTCGTAAAGTTTTTGTGCAAACCCAATTTTGATCCCCGCGACCGGGATATTCACGATGTGACCATCCGCAATCTGAATGTCAGCGGTTTTTATCACGCCGTGATCCTGCTTTCGCTCAACAACACCAATATATATAATGTAAAGATCAGCAATGTCCGGGATGCCGGATCGCGTACCATCAGTCTGGTGGATTTTTACACCGGTCACGGTTACGGCGGTGGTTACGTCCCCGGCAATATCCACGATGTGACGGTGGAAAATGTTGACGGCAACAGCGATCACCGCCCCACTGCCCGCAAAGGTGCCATGGTAGTGCAGCTGCCGGTTGCTAATGTAACTCTCCGCAACATCCGCAACCGGGGTACCGGCGATGCGGTGATCGTGACTCACCCCGAAGGTGTGACCATCAGCGGAGTTGATAAAAACGCAATTTCTGATTATTTGAATCCGGTTGAAAAATAATAAAACGAAAGGTAATTCTGATTATGAAAAAACTCTCTCTCCTGCTCGCCGGGGCGGTTATCTGTGCTGCCGGAACCGCCATTTGCGCCGAAGTTCAGGCACCTGCCAAGGCTGCCGCCAAAACTCCTGCATTGCGTTGGCAAGCCAATCGCGGAACGCTTAAATTTGCCGACGGAGTTTACAGCATCAACTCCCAACGCTATCAGGGCGGAATGAGAGCTGTTGTTCCCAAACTGCCCAACCGCCGTTTTACTCTTAAAGCCGAAATCCGCGGCGAAGGCAAATTTATGCTCGCTGTCAGCGGGGATTTCGGCTGGCGTTACGGCAATACCATCACTTTGACCGGCGAATGGCGTCCGGTGGAAATTTCTTACGGTACCGCCACGGGGGAAGCCGCCATCAGTTTTCTTTCTATGACCAACGCCGCCACAGCTTTTGAAGTGCGCAATGTTGAATTTACCGTTGCCGAACCCGCCGTGCTGGATGCCGATGATATTGAAGGCAAGCTCCTGCCTGCGCTGGAATATGCCGGCAGCAACGCCCGCAAGTACAAAGCTCAAAATTGCGTCTGGGGCAAACGCTGGTATCACTTGATGAGTGTGCCGGTACCTGCCAACAGCAAAGGCCTTTATTACTATGTGCATATCAAAAGTGCCAACGGCATTATCAAAGACCTTTATCTGCAAGACCGGGGGCAGCGTTTGACCAAAAGTGTCGCCTGTTCCGAATCCGACGGCAAATATGCCTGGGTCAAGCTCGGTCCGGTGAATGCCGCCATTGCCCCCCAGAATATTTCCGTTACTTTCAACGGCGATCCCAAGCTTGAAGCGTGGGTGGATAAAGCGGTGCTTTCCACCAATCCCGCCCTGACAGCTGAACAACTTGAAAAAGCGGAGTAATTTGTTTTATGAAAAAAACTCTTTTTACTGCCGTCGCCATTGCGTCAACAGCTATGGCTATGGCAGACAGCAGTTTGATTTCTGCCGGTATGGGTACGCCTGTTATTGACGGCAAACTCAACGATACCGTGTGGCAGAACAGCATCGGCGCCGCCCCTTTTACCCTGGCAAAAAGCAACTCCTTTGCCAAGCAGCAGAGTGTTTTGCGCTATGCGTGGGATGATGAAAATCTTTACATCAGCTTCTTCTGCAAAGCCGAGATCCTTGACCCCGTAAACAACAAACTGCACGCGCTGGCTGCCAATTATAAAGGTCACGACAAAGATGCCATTTACCGGGATGATATGGTGGAGATCCTGCTGGAAAATCCCGCTGCACCCCGGATTTTTGATATTGCCGTAAGCGTTACCGGCGCATTCAATGACTGCACTGTACCCAAAAACGGCGATATGTGGCACCACCGGGATTTCAAATGGGAATCCGGTGCCAAAGTTGCAACTTATGTCAATAAAGAAGTGGGCAACGGTTTTTGGAGTCTGGAAATTGCCGTGCCGTGGAAAAACCTCGGCGGCAAACCGCAGAATAACGACCAGTGGCTCACCGCTGCTGCGCGTTTTGAAAAAGAGAGCCGCGAAGTGAGCGGCTTCCACCTTATCCCCACAGGTATTCACGATAAACAGTGCTTCGGCAAGCTCAAATTCACCAGCAAAGTTCCGGGTGTGACCGTTACTGCTATGCCGGAATTTGCCCCCGGCGGCAATGGACTCAAAGTGCAAATTTCGGGCAATGTGCCGGTGGAACTGACTTGCAAAACCACTTTCGGCAACGATATGGAACGCAGTCGTCAGCGTATCCGAAAGGGGGCGGGCGAACTCAAATTCAATCTCAATGGCAGCGGCAATTTCAAATTTTCGTGGAGCATTGCGGGCAGTTCCAATCTCAAAGAGTATTTCCGTTCTCCTGAATACTCACTCTCTGCCCGTTCCAGCAAATTAGCCGGTACTGTAAAAGGCGGCAAACTTTTCATCAACAACAGAGCTGTCAAAAACGGCGGTATGCTCCAAAGCGGATTGAACAAACTTGCGTTCAAAGCCGAAGGTGCCGCTGAACTCAAACTTGTCTGCGACAACTGGCAGCTGCCTTTCCCGGCGGGCTGGAAAAAGTCCGGCAATGAATATACTTTGAATCTGTTCAGCGAATTTTCCACCATCTGGCCCAACTGGCACTTTGACGGTGTATATGTCAATCAGGGTGGTATTCAGCAGCTGATCTTTGCCCCCACCGGGTTCCCCGGTATGCGCCTCGGGGATTACACGCTTAATCTGGATCTGCCGGAAGGTATGAAACTTTTGAGTGCCAGCGGTTACTACGAAATCTATCCTTCGGTGACCGTCAAGGGACCGATGGCAATGACCTGCGGCAAAAGCAAGTTCAACCGTTACAGCATCACGATCAACAAAAATCTTAAATACACCAAATCCGATAAAGTGCCTTCACACGAGTGGCTGGGCTGCATCATTGCCATTGACAAAAATATGCCCAAAGGTGAAACTCAGCTGGCTTATCACGCTTCCAGTGCCGCCCAGGCGGTCGCAGAAGTGCCGCGTACACTCAAAGTCAATGTTATTGATGCAGTCAACGGCCGTCAGCCCAAAAACTACCGGGTGGAACTTTGGGCCGGCTGGTTGGGCAGAATGCTGGACAAAAAGGCTTTTCCCGCCATTTCAGATTACTTTATCGCAGCGGGTATCACCGAAGATAATGCTGAAATGGACGCCGCAGGGGGCAAGACCAAAAACTTCCAGTTGATCAACTTCAAAAACTGGAACTTCAACTGTGTACCCTATATGAAAGCCAACCCCGGCACCGCCCAGATCAATGCCGCCGGAAAACCCCACGCCGAATACCTTTGCACCACTGAAATGATGACGGAAAAATTTGCAGAATATTTCCGCACCAACCTCAAAGCGTGGCACAAGCATTACAACGAAGTTCAGCACATTGACTGGGACTTTGAATCCGGCGTTTTCAACGGCAGTTTGACCTGTCATTGCCAGAGATGTTTCAAGGCGTTTGCGGATGAATTCAAACTTGCCGCAGTTCCGCAGAATATGAAGGAGGTATCCGCCAGATATGCTTCCCAATGGACTGCATTTATGAACCGCCGCTTTGCCAAACTTGTTGAGCTGATGTATAAATCCATTCACAGCGAGCTGAAAGCGGGGACTGTATTCAGCGTTTACACCGGTTACCAGAGCGAAAATACCAAGAGACATTACGGTGTTGACTGGTCAATGCTGGACGGCAAAGTCGATTACGCTATGGTTGGTTACGGCCGCAATCTCAAAGCTCTGATCGCTACGCAAAAAGCACTGCCCAATACTAGGATGATCATCGGTGAACTCTATTACCCCTACCGCACAACTGAACGGTTCAAAACGACTTACAGTACGCCTTCCAATCTGATGCGCCGTGCCTGCGATGCCGATGGCGGTATTCTGCTCTATGCTTATCAGACTCTGGACGGCAGAACTTTCCACGCCCTGGGCGAAGTGACCCGTACCGTGGCAGAAAATGAGGAGTTCTTTACTTCCGACCAGCGGCACACCGATATGCTTAAAGTGCGCGCTTATTCCGAAGCCGAGTACGAAGTTCTGGGCAACGGCAAAGGCGATTATCTGGTGGTGATCCTCAACATCACCAACGGTTCCCGCAAATACGATGCCGAATTTGCGCTGCCTGCCGGCAAAAAACTTATTGAACTCAAAAGCGGCAAAACCGTTGATGCCAAATTCAGCGGCACACTCAAAGCGGGTGAATTTGCCATTTACCGCACCAAGTAAGGATTTCTGAATATGTTAAGCAGTGCAGAATTGGTAAAGGCACTTAAACTGGCAGATGAAAACGCGGAGTTGTTTGAAAGCTGGAATTACACTCTGCTGGCGTCTGGCAAAGTTTTGCAGAGTGATTCAGCTCTGGCTCTGACCGCGCTGGAAGATAACTTTATTGCAGACAAATATCCCGAATGCAGTTTCCGCGCCGAATTACTGGCAAAGCTGGAACTGCTGGCGCAAAAGGTGCGCAGCAATGCTGCCCTGCGGGACTATTTTGTATTCTGCAATGCTTTTATGCTGCGCGATCTGACGCTGCCCGGTAAAGGCAAACCCGCAATGATGCCTTATCTGGAGGAATTTCTGGGCAGGGAAGAGAGCCGGCTCTTTGATATCCTGATCTACTTCGGCGCGGTGGCCCAGTGGTTTGAAACTTTCCGCAAACTGGGGGTCCCCGCGCGTTACGCCGCTTTACCGCTGGAATCACTGCCGCAGACGGTGGAGAAGTTTTACAAGGCTAACGGCTGTTACGGCTACCCGCGCAGCTCGATCCACTGGCTGGCACACTTTATAAACGGCGAACTGTTCCGCATCGGCAGATTTGAGTATATGGTGCGGGAAGCTGCGCCGTGGGTACCGCTGGCGTTCCGCAGCAATAAAACCGGTCAGGTGGTGTTGATGGCGCGGAATAACTGGAAAATGCTGGGCAACGGTCTGCGGCTGCCGTTGGATGAACCATTTGCCAAAGCCGATTACAGCACCCGTTTGCTGATGACCGATAAGTTTGTGCGCGGCACTTACATCGACCCCACCGGTTTTGCGATGCTGGATAAAGAGATAACTCTGGATCTGGAAGAGTTCAAACCGATGTGGCAACCCGGTCAGCTGACTGCCGAAATCCATATTCCCGGCGGCGGCGGTATGACTATGGAGCGCTGTCAGGCATCACTCAAAGAGGCGCGGGAGTTCTTTTTGAAATACTTCGGTTGGAAAACCCCGTTTTTCTGGTGTATCAGCTGGGTATTCAACCCCGATATTGCCGCCGAACTGCCCGAATCAAATATTGCGGAATTGCAGAAACGCGTCTATCTGGCCCCCCGGGATTCCACCGGGGATTCCGGCTTGGGCTTCGTTTTCGGCAGAAGCGACGGCAACTGGCTGGATTATCCCGAAGAAACCTCTTTGCAGAGAGCATTCAAACGCCTTATAACCAAAGGTATTCCGCTCAAAAACGGCTGTATGTTCATTGATGATGCCGGAATTGATGCCTTTGAAGTTGATTTTTACCGGAAGAATACCATAAATGAATCAGAATCGTGAAAAAGAGTTTTCCTTTTTCACAGCTTCACCAACCAAATAAAGGGAGCAAAAATGCGCCGGTACAGTGACGCGGAATGCCGTAAATTGTGGGATGAAAAATTTACATTTTTCTGGTACAATCAGCGGGAGATCTTTGAGTGGAGTCAGAGTGATTTTGACCACCAGGCAAAACAGCTTGCCGAAGCGGGGATCACGGGGGTGATGACCTTCAGCGTGACCCATTTCCGCTGGACGTTCCTGCGATACAAGCAGGAGATCCTCGAAGCTTTGCGCAAACTGGTCAAGGCGTGTCACAAGTACAATATAACTGTTGAAGAACACCACAGCTGCCATTTGACCTATGCGGCAAAAAACGCAACCGATCTTGAGCGTATAGCCACCCATTTCAAGGGGCGCGCCAGCAATATCGAAGCGTTCTCCGATATAATAGAAGATATGACCCCTGCTTGTATTGTAAACGGCAAAAATATGCGTGACTGGGTGCAGATCGACGGCAGCACCGGTCTGCCGGCAGAAACGGGCTACATCGGTCACGCTTTCTGCTTCAACAACCCCGATTACCGTCGGGAATACTTTGAGTATGTGCGCGAACTGGCGGCGTGCGGCATTGATTCGCTGCTGGCAGATGATGTGCAGTATCTGGGCGGCGGCAAGGCGTGTACTTGCAAACATTGCCGCAAACTCTTTTACGAACAAACGGGCTATACGCTGCCCGCTCCTGAACACTGGAACGAATTTTTTGACCATTATGAACGCGAGGATTTTCTGGCGTGGCGGCGTTTCCGCTGCGATTCCACGCGCCGTTTTCAGCTGGATCTGACGGAACTTTATAAGTCTCTGGGACTTGAGCAATATCGGGTCAACTACCGCTCGACTTTGATTATGCGCGACCCGACGGCGAACACTTTTACCAATTCTCTGGAACTGTGGGCGCAGACTTTTCAGGAAAATCAGCTTTCCAGCTCCATACGCTATTCGTGGCCGATTTTTTACTGCGAAGCGTTGGTGCAGCACTCCGTGGGCGAGCGCAAAAATGCCCCCTCAATGTCGCTCTTTTACCCCACGCGCTACGACCAGTATTATATGGCGTGGGCATTGAGCCAGTCGTGGGGGCAGCTGCCCTTTCTCTGTCCGGAAGGGTTCAATATGATCGAAGAAGACCGCTTTTTCAACGGTTTTGAAAAGCGTTACAGTGACCTTTTCCGCCAGGTGCATAAAGTGCCGGATTTCGGGTTGCTGCTGTCGCGGGAAAGCATTGACTATACGCAGGATGCCTACCCGGATACACTCAATATCCTGCGCTGTTTTATGCAGGGAGCGTACTACACCAATCTGACCGCCACAGTGGTGAGCGAAGATGAAGATCAAAGCGCGTTTGACGCGCTGAAAGCGATTTTTCTCTGCGGAATCACCCGCGTATTGCCGGAAGTTCTGGAAAAACTGACCAATTACGTCCGGCAGGGCGGCAAAGTTTTTGTGGTTGGCAAATTCGGAACTGTTTCCGCACCGGCAGATGAAGCGGTACAGAAATTTCTGCAAATGCCGGGCGTGAAAGTGTGCAATGATTTTGACCTTTCGGGCAACTTCCAGTTCGGAGCCACCATTCCCCAAATGTACGATTCCAACCAGACCCGCCCCGCCGAAGCTGACCGAACCGCGGAATTGCGGGAGTTCGGGCAAAAAATCCGCGCCGTGCTGGGATTCAAACCAACTGTGGAGACTGCGCCGCAGGGCTATCTGACCACACTTTACCGTACCGGACGCAAGGAAAATACGTTGACTCTGCACCTTTTCAACAGCAACGGTTTGCTCCAACCGGAAGGCACGGAACTTTCGCATAAAGATATTATCGGTAACTTTGTGCAAGATGCGCCCCGCAATCCGGAAGCAATGGAGATTGTTTTGAATCTGGACAATATAAAATCTTGCCGCCTTTACACCCCCGAACAGGCGCAAGTCATTGATATAAAAGTGAACATACTCAACGCGCAAAGCGTGATCGTTATTCCGGAAGATACCTTTGCCGGATACGCCGTACTGGAACTGACGTTGAATGATGCGGAATAAAAAGGCAGAAGCGATGAATAATTACCAAAAAATGTGGCTGGACTTGCTGGGTACCCCCTCCTGCTACAAGTTTGAAAAACAGTGCAATCTGATCAAGCGTTACAGTTTGGATGATATTGATTTGGAACTTTATGTGCAGAGCAACGGCCCGGGAACTTTTCAGCGGATCATAATGGCACTGCCCAAAAAGCTGACCGCGCCGGCTCCGGCGGTGGTGGTACCATTTTATTTTCCCGAAGCGATGCTGGGTTTTGACCCGGAAACAGGAGAAGTGCTGGAAAAATTCAGCCATATAGCAATGACCGCCGATCTGGCGCGGCGGGGAGTCATTGCCGCCACGGCAGAAGCTTACCACCTTACATATACACCAAAAGCGGAACAGGAAAGCGGATTTTCGCCGTGGCAACGCAGTTCGGGTGCGCTGCTTTTCAATCACCCGGAGTGGACAGGAATGGGCAAACTGGTTTATGACACCGCACTTTTGACCGATTTTCTGGTCAGCGACAACCGGGTGGATGCGCAGCGCGTGGGGATCGCAGGGCACTCGCTGGGGGGCAAGATGGCATTTTACAATGGCTGTCTGGATGAACGGCTCAAAGTTATTCTTACCAGTGATTTCGGTTTTGCGTGGCACCAGAGCAACTGGGAACAGCCGTGGTATTGGGGTGAAAAACTTTCGGAACTCAAAGCTCAAAAAATTGACCACATTTCGCTGCTTTCCGCCGCAAACGGCAAACCCTTTATGCTGCTGGCAGGTCATTACGATAATGACGAAAGTTTTGCAATGATGAATCAAGCTGCCGGTTACGGAAGCGATAAATCCGAAAAACTGCAAATCATAAACCACGCCACCGGCCACCGCCCCCCGGATGAAGTTTTGCACAAAGGCTACGACTTTTTGCTCAAATATCTGTAAAAAAATTGCGGTCTGTCATAGTATAAAAAACGGCAAGGAAGACTATACTGTTCCGGTACTGCCTTGCGGCAGCATTGGTGTGCTTCTGGCGACAGTTGGACTTGGGCGGACGCCTGTTTGCCGCTCGGTGGAGTACAGACGTATACAGACTTTTACGGACTGGTACGGACTCTGGCGGCTGTTTCAACAGCCGCCACTATCGGAGAGTTGACGCCCGTTGTGGGCGGTGTAGGGCTTGTGGGCGGCATCTGCCGCCAGTATAAGACTCTGCTCGCACCGCACCGCCGCCCGTTGGATTGTTACCGCCGCCTCCGTACCCATCCGTACCCATCCGTACCCTGTACCAGTCGGCGGGCAGACAGCGTTATTTGAGCACGATAAAGATATTACTTTCGCTGAACGTAGTTTTAGTCATAGGTTCTGCGTGCCCATCGGAAAATCCGACATTGGCATGATTGGCGTGTCCCCACCAAATTGTATAGTAAGGCCGGGTTGCAGCGTTACCTGAACCATCCCAATTTCCGTTACTGTTTGCCGTGCCACGCTTGGTGGACGAAAAACGGGCAAAGCCGGAACCGCAATCCGCAAAAGTGGAAAGTTTTCCGGGGTCAGTGGCTTTACTGCGCGGCAGACAAGGGTCATAGTAACCGCCACCCTGCGTACTGTCAGAATTCAAATGGAAATTCATTCCGTAATTCCACGCACGGGCATTTACTTCGTAACCGGGAAACTCATTTTCATTGGAAGGACAATCAAGCGGTCCTCCCGTAATATACGCCAAACTTTTGCTGCCGTCAACAGACTGATTTTCCCAAAATCCAGCTTTGCTGAATGGATTATCAGGATGCAACCCCCAATAGTAATAGGAGCCGTTTTTGTATTCAAGCCAAGCTGGCCAGTAAAATTCTTCATTGTCAGCGCAATACAGATCTCCCCATACATTTATCTGCTTAATTTTGCTCAAACAAACAGATGACTGAGCGGTTGCACGGGCAGAAGATAAAGCAGGCAGCAGCATAGCCGCTAAAATGGCTATAATGGCGATTACAACTAAAAGTTCGATCAGAGTAAACCGTTTCCTATTCATAAATATCCCTCCATAAGGTTTTATATACAGTTTATTACCTTTTGCGGCAGTTGTCAATGCTATTTTGTAAAAAAAAGCAAAATTCAACGCAAAGTTTTATGATAAGTTTTATGATATGACAGATTTTTCTGCAAATTCAACAATGAAAGCCTTTGACCAAACCATTCGGTCATTGTATAATGTAACTAATACAATTTTTTACCAAAACGCAACTAAAACTGGTAAGTTGGAACAATGCTGATGATGCTTATGGTGATGATGAGTGGAGCTTAAAATAAAAAAGCTCATAACACACCCAATCGTGGGTTAACGCGTAATGAGCTTAAAATATTCTTCCCGCAGGCCTTCAATAGTGAAGCGCAACACACTCGGGAAAGCTATTATTACCATACTTCGATTTTGCAGAATGTCAAATTTTTTTTGAAAAAATGGTAATTAATAGATAAGCACGGACTTTAATGAAAGGTTTACACAAAAAAATGAATTGGATTGCATTATCTGCTGAACAGCTGGATGTTGTCCGGGATCTTAACTGTGCGAAGCACAACTTCACTCAAAACCGAAGGTTTTCTTCCTTGCCACGGCGTAATGCAATGAAGCCGGGACATCTTCACAAAAAACGAGAAGCCTTGCTTGCTTGTCCTCCGCAGCCTATACTTTATGCTCAAATCAGCCGACTTATTTGCCAAAATTTGCCAATCTGAATTTTCTGGAAAATACGACACCTTCTGCAACACTCAAAAACGTAATATTACGGTTTTGAACCTTTAAGATTCTTTTTATATGTTATCATGCGTTAAAAATATTTCACTCCAAGTGCATTTCATGAAGATTCCATCCGCTTAGGAAGTCTGTGGATATAGGTTCAAGGTTATCTCGAACACTTTTTAGCGCAACATTTACCTCTGGTATGTTCTCTCCATAAGTAAGCAACCTTGTCCATTCATCGGGATAAAATTGGCGCAATACAAATAATATAAAAGACATTGGCTTCAGTTTATATTTG
>JAZNBV010000061.1:0-2008 GCA_045587205.1 Victivallaceae bacterium | reverse complement strand
ATTGGTAGTCCGTTTAACTATAGAACGCACCGCGGTTATATTGCAGCTGATACCATTTTGTGCAAACTGCGGTTCTGCAGATAAGGTCAACTTGCCCACATCTTCCAAGCCATACACAATAAAGCTGACCGGTTCAAATTCGCCGGGGGCGGCAGCCGCTGAAAGCGTTATATCACCAGTATCGATCCCGGGTTTGCTGACATTAAAAGCCAGATCCATCCAGTTGCGTTTTTCCAGAATAAATCCGCGTTTGACAGACTTGTCGTGCAGCTTGGGCAGAGGGGAGTCGTCAACATAAGTGCGGAGTTTGAAATATCCTCTGGCGAGCAAATCCTCAACCCGTTTTTTTGCCAGGGCAATGTGATTGATTTTGCCGCGAGTTATTTTTACACCTTTCCAGACAGGATAATCATTTTTGCGGGGATTGGCAGCAGGGATAAATTTCACATATCCAAGAAACATATTGCCACCGGGTAAAAAATAGATATTCTGACCGGTCATATCTGTATTGGAAGCGATCAGTATTTCGGTGTTGGTATGTTTTTTGCCGACAGCAGCCGGTATCTCTATATTGTAAGGATTTTCGGTGCTGCCGACAGCAAAAGAAAATTTATTGGGGTACTTCATAGTTCTGACTCCAAGATAAATATTGTATTTACCTTTGAGCTGTGGAGCATAACTTATTGCAGCGCCATAACCGGACTCCGGACAATGCAATGATCCCGGCGCAGTCGGGGCAAAAAATCCCGAACAGCTGCGAAATACCCAATTATTACCGTCTTGAGCCTCTTTGACAACCGGCGCAGGCTTAAAACACCTGAAATCACTGACCACAACAGTTCCTGCCGGATCTGTAATCCCGCGAACCGGTACGATTTCTCCATTGTTCCGGGCTGCAGCAGTCTTTTGCGCACGGATAACTTTGACAAATGCGTCCGGAGTGAATTTGTCTATCGAAAGCATATAAAGATTGCCGTAAAACTCATAACTGCCGGTTTTTCCGACAGTTAAAACACGGCCGCCTTTGTACTGGATTTTCCCCTTGCAGGCTTTATCCATAATGATTCTGCCGTTGAGTACAAGCTGCATACGGTCATTACCCTGAATGACTTTGAGTTCATAATCTACCAGATGTTTGATCTGTTTTTTGACGATATTGAACCAACTGCCAGTACCGGGCAAGCTGACCAGCAGAGATCCATCCCTGTTGACCCAGACCGAGTAGCCTTCTTTGTAGTTGCCGCCGCAAGTTATCAAAGGCAGCCAGGCTTTATTATAATTGTTTTGCAAATTGGCAGAAAATTTTACATTTATAACTATGCCGTCGGGGTACGCCATCCTGGCTTTGGGTGCACTCAAACTGCCGCCATTGATATTCAGAAACCAATCGCGGTCATCTTCACGCGCCCAGACAACACTGCCGGAGGAATTGATTTTCAGATTCACCGGATCGGTGCCGGAATCTTTGCATACGGCACTGCCCGCACCATCTTTAACGGTCCACAAATGCTCAACTGCAGCCAGCGGCAATGCTGCGATCGCAAATATGATTACTGCATAAAAACTTTTTTTCATAACTGATATCTCACAGAGTTCCTTTAGGATTCCAAATTATCATCTTGCGGGCTTCCGCACCGGAAGTCGTCGGCGGATTCTGCGTCAGGCGCTCTTTATTGACCGCTTCGACATGTCCGTCAAGAAAACTTACATTAGCCATCTGACCGTGCAGATAAGCCACGTGGGTATATACCTGCATAGCGTGCCGTGCATTGGGTTCGTCGGCGCGGTCAGCAATAAACATAATCGCTGACGGATCCGGAGCAGAGGTGATGATAAAACTTTTGTTGAGGGCGGTATCGTACTTTGATGTTTTCGGGTCATACAAATGCATATTCGGTATGTAGTTGGTGTACCACGCCTTATTGCCCGAGCTTTCCTTGTAAGACCGGTAATGATACTGATTGCTGGGGCATTCAAAGTGCTTGTAATATTCCACCCCATAAGGACT